>JABDPK010000189.1 GCA_013042795.1 Saprospiraceae bacterium
ATCTTCATAAGATATATTGATGGGCGCCCCCTGCTGTAAATAAGCTTCGTTGATAATTCTGACACGACCAATACCATAATCCACTTCATAGTCTACTCCTTCAGTTAGCAACTGGCTACCGGCCCGAACAGTGACAGACCCCTGGGGTATATTCCAGGCGCCCAATGAGTATTCAGAAGATACTGTGGACTTGTATTTCCCGGCCATCACAAATTTGTTTTTGACAAGAATTTCTCTTGCAATCGTCACCGTCGTATCATATAACTCCTGGAATTTATATTTTTCGGCTACGACAGGGTCCTGGAACAATGAATCAAGTGAGGATCCAAAAGGTTCAAGAACTGGAAAGACAATACTACCGCTTCTCGGGATCACAGTAATACCCTGTACAAAGTCAAATATCCCGTCCGGTTGTGGGTCGTTCCTGCTATTCAGCCTATCCAACTGAAATATATTCAATAGTGGAATCCGGGGAAAGTTTGGTTCAGGAAGAAAGTTTTTCAGTGATCCATCAGAGTCATCCTCATAAAAAATATTAAACTCAAAATCGGTTTGGTTAAGTTGATTTGTTCTTAATGGATAGACGTTCTTCATCATCAGATCCCAGGTCGGATGACTAACAGTCTGATTGGTGCTTTTTAACAATTTTGTGAAAATAACGCCTTCAGATTGTACTTCACCTCGGTTGTCACTGTTTGGTATACTTCCTTCATCCGTAGTACTTCCTACTTTGTAAACGGCGTCACAATTGATCGTATAAAAATACTCGTAAGATACTGCCAGCACTTGCTCTGGTCTTAGCCTGGCATTAAGTGAGATAAACCCTAATTCGGCATTGAAAGTATATTCGCTTGGCGACAATCTTCTTCCACGGAACAGCTCAAAGTCTCTCTGCTGGGTCATGAAGTAAGCCGAAGATTTCAGGACCTCCGCGGTATTTTCTATTCTTTTGACCGATTTATCTTCGATCAGTTTTTCAAAAAGCGTATTACCCCTGTTGTCGGGAAGCAGTCGTCCTTCAATATCTACGAGGTCCTGCATGGGAACAGCCGGAACATCATAGATCATATCTCTCATTGGAGAAGTATTGGAAAATAGTTCTTCATTGGTTTCACCGATATCTGAAACAGCACAGATCATCGTCTGGTTTTGCTGATAGTCCGGGCGATCATCCGAGATCCAGACTTCAATATTGGTTACCCTGAAACTGTTATTAATATAGGGTAGATTTGATAAGGCATCTTCATAGGCATTCCTGTGATAATGAGATATGAAAAAGTGCCTGTTCTCATCATAATCATCAGGTCTGAGTTCAAATTCCTGGAAAGTAGCCCCGTTTTGAACACTTAATGATTCCTGTCGTGATCTTTGTTGTGAAGCAATACCAGTCAGTCTCAAACGACCGAATTGTAATTCTGTTTTTAAGCCAAATAAACTTTGAGCACCCTGTATCAATGAACTTCTTAGTGGCAAACTTACGTTTCCTGCCTCGATTTTTTTGATTATATCATCCTCGGAGAACTGTTCGGAGTCATATGCAAGTTTGATCTTCCTGTCAAAATCAAAACTGGCATTTGTATCATAATTGAAGCCCAGGTTCATTTTGTCACCGATATTACCTTCAACGTTCATTTTGATGTCCATATCAAAATCAAAAAGTGTAAACTTCCTTGCGCTTTCAACCTGGTCAAGCGCTTCGGTATTCTGATGGGTTACACCAAAAGTAAGATCGATATTTCCTTGTGGTTCGATGGTAATGTCGTTTCCTCCAAACAAGCGATCGATTATATTCCTTTCGATATTTATTTTAGATAAGGGGTCTATCTTTCCTGAGCCGGATTTATAATCTGAAGAAATGCCGGAAATTTTGTCGAAATATTCTTTTTCCTGTTGTTTTCCACGCCATTCAAGGTATTCTTCAAATGTAAGATAGGAGGGCGCACGGTAATATTCATCACCGATCTTTTCAATAATCAGGTAATTACCAGTTTCCGGGTCATACTCTACTGTTTGCTCGACATTGGAAGGAAGGATATCAAAAGGATTATATTTTTCATCATTTATATAATCCCCATACCGGTCCTGGAAAGGTATAGTATCCGATGTAGTTTCCTCATAATGAGAAGGTTCCGGGGGAAATCCCTCTGCGGCGCTCATGCTGTTCGAGCAAAAAAACAATCCCAATCCTACTGCAAAGCAAAATGCTGTTCTGCAAAAATGTGCCATTACTTCTTCAATAATATAAAATGTGATTTGCCCTAGTTTTTCGATATCACTGGTATTAAACGTAATTAATTCGATTTTATGCTAAGATATTTGCCTTAAAACTGATTTTATTAAAGTTTCTACCTGGTCGATATTAGAATTATCAGATAGAATCTTATCAACAGCTTTGTTTACTTGTGATTTTTGAAATCCCAGGGCTACTAACGCAGAAATAGCTTCTTCTCGTATCCCTGAATTAGGAATATTTAGTATTGGTGACGTACTCAAGGCATCTTTAGCTATTTTATCCTTTAAATCAAGGATTATTCTTTGTGCGGTTTTGGGACCTACGCCTTTGACTTTTTTAAATGCAGCCACGTTATCTGTCAAAATAGCTGATGCAGCTTCTACCGGAGTCATATAAGATAATATTACTCTTGCGGTATTTGGACCTATTCCGGATACAGAAACAAGTTTAATAAACAGATCTCTTTCTTCTTCCTGAAAAAATCCATACAAGGAATGCGCATCATCCCGGATGATTAAATGTGTAAAAAGTTTGGCTTCTTCCAGTGACTCCAGTTGACCGTAGGTGTTCAGACTGATTTGAACATCATATGCGATGCCTCCAATGTCCAGATGGACATTTGTAGGTGATTTAAAAGGTAATTTTCCGTGTAAATAAGCTATCACTTTTCTATGACTTAGCATGCGAAGATAGGAAATAATTTTTGTTTTATATTATAGTATTACTTAATATATAATCAACTATAAATCAGTGATTTCAAATTTTGTGATAGGGTGTAATAAGACATTAACAGAGGCGGTAAAATATTTTGACAGATATTTCCTATCCATGTATTGAGATTAGTTAAAAAAACTACTAAAAACCCGAGTTTTTCAAGAATACTTCCAGGATGAACCATGTATCCAAGAAAGTCCATACTTTTACGTCATCATAAACATGTGATTTGGGCTTACTGATTTTCTTTTTTGTACTGTCAATCTTATTTTCCTTTTTGTGTTCAATACTGGAAGCTGTTCTCTTAAGTGTGACACCATCTTATGTAGAACAGAAGGTTCAGTCGGGTACTACGACTGGAAAGCTACTTAATGAATACAAGGATGATATAGATAAACCGCTTTCTGCTATTCTTACCCTGAATACCATTGCGCATACGGTTGGTGCTATAGGTGTTGGAGCGCAGGCTGGAAAGTTATTCGATAACGGAGCTAGTTTTTTGGGCATCAGTTATGAATCAATTATAGCAGGTGTTATGACGCTTGCCATACTGATTTTATCTGAAATCATACCTAAGACAATTGGTGCCAACAATTGGAAAAGCCTGTCGCCATTTTCGGTTCGAACGATCCGTGCCTTGATTATTATTCTTGCACCCCTGGTTTGGATCAGTCAAATCATCACGAAATCTCTAAAGAAAGATAAGTCCAAACCCGTTCTTAGTCGTGCTGATTTCTCTGCCATGACACAAGTTGGAGAATCCAGTGGCGCTTTAAAAAAAGAAGAATCGGAGATAATAAAAAATCTTCTCAACTTTGAAAAACTCACCGTGCGTGACATCATGACACCCCGTACAGTCGCCTTCATGGTCGAAGAAGATACAACAATAGAAAAATACCTTGCTTATTCCCAGGCATCCATTTTTTCCCGGATACCTGTTTTCAAGAAAGACAAAGATAATGTGACAGGATTGGTTTTAAGAAATGATATCATGGCGTGTTATGTCGAGTCAGGCCATACGGCTACAACAATGAAGGAATTGATGCATGAGATTAATTTTGTAAGTGATACATTACAGCTACCAAAATTATTTAATAAGCTGACAGAAGAAAAACAACATTTGTTTGTTGTTTCAGACGAATTTGGTTCTATTGTTGGATTAGTGACTCTTGAAGATATGTTCGAAACGCTGTTAGGTAAGGAGATCGTAGACGA
>JABDPK010000195.1 GCA_013042795.1 Saprospiraceae bacterium
GAAGAATTTTATTGGCAAAAGATGCAATGCGCCTTGAAGAAATCATAGTTGCTGCTGAAAAGTCAAGTACAGAATTCAAATTGGATAAAAGAGTGTTTAATGTCGGAAAAGATTTGAGTTCAACCGGTGCAAGTGCTCTTGAAGTATTGAATAATGTACCATCAGTCAATGTAAGTATCGAAGGTGAAGTGACTCTAAGAGGAAGTGGTGGTGTTCAGATGCTGATAAATGGAAAGCCGTCTGTACTTGCTAATGATGAATCAAATGCACTGGGCTCCATAACTGCGGATATGATTGAAAGTATTGAAGTGATTACGAATCCATCTGCCAAATACGAAGCTGAAGGTTCCTCCGGGATTATCAATATTGTATTAAAGAAGAACGAGAAAAAGGGATTGAATGGAAGTATGTCAGTCAATACAGGAACCCCGGACAATCACAGTTTTGGTTTAAGTATGAATAACAGGACCCGCAATTTTAATTTATTTACACAACTGGGTATAGGGTACAGGGAACTTCCTTCAGAAAAAGAAAATACAAATACGAATCTCAACAGCGGACTTTCCATTATATCCAAAGGCACGGAATACAGGAATGAAACATTTTATAATCTTGTCCTTGGTACTGATTATTATATCAATCCCATGAATGTGATCACCCTTTCAGGAAGTGCGACATACGAAGTTGAAGATCAACCATCTGAGACGAATTTCCTGGAGTCTATGCCAATTAGCTCATTTGTCAGTTCGTGGAAACGGGAAGAGACTACCGAAGCTACCAATCCAAAGATTCAATACGAATTGCAGTATAAACGTGATTTCAGGGACAATAAGGATCACCAATTGCTTTTTAGTGCGATCGGAAGATATTTTGGGAAAGACCAGTCATCAGTCTTTTCTGAAAGTCTTATTACAGGAGATGCGGAACTTTCAAATCAAAAAACCAAGACGAGTTTTGAAGAAGGAAAATATACTTTTAACCTGGATTATACCAGGCCATTCAAATCAGACTGGACAATAGAAACAGGTACGCAATATGTAGCCAACAATGTCAGTAATGATTTTGAAGTGAGTAACGAAGAGAATGGTGATTATGTCATTGATGAGGGGCTCACCAATGTTTTTGATTACGAACAAAATGTATTGGGCATATATGGTACATCTGCTTATGAAAAATCCAATTGGGGAATTAAGCTGGGTATGAGGATTGAGAATACTCAACTCAATACATTACTTCAGAATACCGGGCAAAAAAACGACAGGAATTTCACAGATTTATTTCCAAGTTTCCATAGTTCATATAAACTGACAGAACGCACTTCGTTTCAGCTTGGATATTCAAGAAGAATCTACAGGCCCAGGTTATGGGATCTTAACCCTTTTTTCAATATCAGGAACAATTATTCTGTGCGTGCAGGAAATCCAGACCTTCAACCGGAATACACAGATAGTTATGAAGTGGGGAGTATTTTTGTTCTTCCTGCCATTTCTTTCAATGTTAATGCATTTTACAGAATAACCAAAGATGTTATTGAGCGGGTCTCAGTTATAGAGGATAACATCAATGTATATACGCCTTTGAACCTTGGTGAAAGTCATAATGCCGGATTGGAAATCAACTTCAAGTATGCACCTTTCAGTAAGGTCAGTTTCAATGGGGACGCCTTTTGGAATTACTTCAGCAGGGATGGACAGTTCAATGATCAGAGCTTTGATTTTTCATCAGATCAGTGGTCAGGAAAGATGACAACCAAGGTTAAAGTTAATCGTGAACTCGAATTTGAAATGACCGGTCAGTATCAATCAGATGTTGAAACAGTACAGGGAACAAATTCAGGAAACCTGTTCGCAGATATAGGGATCAGGTATAAAATCATGAATGGTAAAGGTGTGTTTAATTTTAGTGTCAGGGATTTGTTCAGATCCAGGTTCAGAGAGAATGAATCAGAATTCAATGAATTTTATGCATACAGCTATAGTACACGTGGAAGATTTATAACGTTTGGTTTTAGTTATGGATTTGGAAAAGGTGAAGCTATGCAATATTCCGGAAACAGACGCAGATAAATTAGGCCTACTGACTAACTAAGAGGGTAGACCAGTTCCATAGCCACTATCAAATTGACTAGCCATTAAAAGGCTGATAGCGTCCAGCCTTTCTCATAAATTTTCTTGTTGTCATTCTCCTTCATAAATGACCCCGGATGTAGGATTCTCATTTAATTCAATTCTGGATAGTAATGGCATTTTCTCTTTGATTTTATTCCAGAACCAGATAGCAAATATTTCACAAGTAGGATTTTCGAGTCCTTCAATCTCATTTAGTAGTTGATGGTCTACACTGTCGACTATAGGTTTGACAATTTTTTTTAAATCTGCAAAATCTACGACCCATCCTAATTCATCAACCAATGGCCCGTCCAGGTACACTGTCAGTCTGTAGGTATGGCCATGTGTATTCTTGCATTTGTGTCCATCGGGCACATGAGGTAAAAAATGTGCCGAGTCAAAGGTGAAAGTTTTGAAAATCTTCATCAATATTCTATTAGCGATTAATATCTGGATGGATCAAAGTTAGAAAAGATCCGTCAGTCAGGGCGCTAATATATTACTTTCAAGTGTTTTATTTTCCTGTCTTATTCTTGAGTGATAAGATGAACTTTAGCCCGGATATGAATACAATATAGTTGTGGATTAATACCGGGGAATTTGTGTAAATTAAATTTTTTAACATCCCATATTTCCAAAGAAGAATACCAGTTTCTGTGGTACAGCTTCACCATTGGAATTGGATGCAGGAATCCATTGGCCGGGTATTTTATTGATTAAATTGATCATGGCGTCATCAATAGTGGGATATCCCGTTGAAGAATCAAGACTTATGTTTTCTATTTTACCTTCAGTTGAAATCAGAAAGTCTATCCTTCCTGGTTGTATGCTGCCTTGCTTCACTATGGAAATATCATCCTGACTGTTTTTCTTCAGGTAATCTATAAGCGCATTATGACCATCTTTATACCTGGCTTCATTTTCAGGAATGATAGTCATCCAGTAAACAATAGAATCTTTTTCAAGCGTTAAGGGGTCCCTTCTTTTTTCACAATTTTCAGTTATATAGAAGTTGGTTGAATAATCTATTGACTGCAGGAGTTCAAACTGATCAGGGCTAAAACGATTACCAATACCTTTACTCTTGATTTTGTTCTCACCCTCCAGGACCACTACTTCAGTGGAATGCCAGGTCTCAATTCCCTTTGTGGCTCTTTCAGGAAAAAGCTCATCAAACCACCTGGCATTGATTACTTTGTCTTTTGTCAGAGTGGTCGCATACCTTGAATCTACACCATAGAAAAAATCAATATTACTCTGTGTGTCAGATGTACTTTTAATATTTATGAAAGCGAAAGCTGATAAACTAATCACGCTTAGAATAGCCAGAAGGATTAAGTGATTTTTTTTCATTAGAGTATAATTTAAAATTAAGAATGCCTAAAAATAAATCTGACTATTTCAGGAAAAAAGTATCATTTGTAAATTACTGTAAATGCAGTGTAAATATTCCTGGAACAGCTTTCCTGATGATTTATGGCAGTAATATTTGTATTATGATTCAAGCGCATTCAGGAATACGCCCATTTGTTTCATATCTTCAAAAAGCCTGGTTTCATCGACTATTTGTCCCATCAGGTGCAATCCTGGTTCTGATATTGAACGATCAAAATACTGATAAAGACAGGCACTCAGAGCTTGAGCAGTCAAATCATAACCATCATCTGATTGCAATTGCAATTTTATCTTTTTCTCTTTCCCGTCTTTTATACCAGAAGCATTAATAATCAGTTCGACTTTGGCAAATG
>JABDPK010000197.1 GCA_013042795.1 Saprospiraceae bacterium
GCAGTAGACACCTCTTTAATCCATAAGACCAAATTGCATGACTATTACTTTGTCTGGGATGATAAACAGAAAACCAGCGCCATTGCTCTTGGGTTCGGATCTATCTATAATCATTCACCAAATCCAAATGCTGAATTTAATGTTGATCATAGTGAAGAATATATAAGGTTCAGTGCTTTGAAGAATATCATGGCAGGTGAGGAAATTAAAACAAAGTATCTGTCTTCTGATGATCCAGAATACAAATTATGGTTTTGAACATGAGAGGGTAGAGTAAAACAAGGAAGTTTACCTGATCATCTCCTCAATACTGCTCACCGCTGCCACATTAAATTGTCCCAATACATTGATGTCTCCGGTTGTTTCAATATTACCATTCGCATTTGCCAGAGGTTCTGCAAAAATGCCGTTGCTTCCATTCAGTAACTGGTCTCTCAAGGTTTCCATATAATCAAAAGAAGCATTTGTCATAGAGTGTATTTCGACCCTGATCTTTTCACCTGGCATCCATGGTTCCGGAATACCATCATCATCGGTAGGATTTGCAAACTCCCGGATTGGTGTAATGAAGATCAGTCCATCTACTTCTGAACCTGAATCAAATGCAGCATCATATGCAATGTTTAGTTCAAAAGGCCTGTTCAGAAAAGTATCATTCTTAAAGGTTTTGATCCAGTAAGTATCTCCTTTTCCTATAAAATCCCTGGAAAAAAACTGGCAATAAATACCATCATCAAGAAAAACTTCATCATCCCTGAATTCCTGGAAGATAGAATCAATTACGGGTACACGATTCATACTGCTTTGGGCTGTAATTTTTTCACCATTAATATCGATGTTCAAAGTGTAGTTATCACCAATATCTCCAATACTTTCTCCCGGACCCGGAATCCATATATAATTGCCATCTGGATTTTCAGAAAACAGGAAGATGTTTCCATTATCTGACTGTATTTCAACGCTGGCACCAGCAACTCCGGAGGCAATAGCACTGTCCAGATAATCCTGGCTGTAAGTCAGTTTAATCGTTTGTGGTTTTGACTCATTGGTGATCCAGGCATCCACGACGAATTGGGTAGGACCGGATTCCAATGTGACATCGATGGGGTCTTCACATGATGATAAAAATCCTATCAGAAAGGTATATAACAATAGTTTTTTCATGATTAATTGAATTTGAAGTTGTAGGAAACTGATGGAATGAAATTACCGATGACCGAAAGTCTTAACGCTTCGGTATTAACAGGTTCTCCTGCGATGGCTCGCTCGTTGGCTTGCCTGAAAAAGATCGAAAACGGATTTCTTCTGTTTAAAACATTATATACAGAGAATACCCATTCACCACTCCATTTCTTACCTGGTTTTTCCTTGTTCTTTAGTGTCGCTCCGATATCCCAGCGATAATACATCGGGATTCTTACATTGTTTCTTGTGTTGAATGCATTGTGAGGTACAATATATCCCTGTTGTTCATAACGTGTAGTTGGAAATGTTGTTGGCGTTCCTGAAATAGCAGAAAATGTAGAACTGAATGTCCATCTTTTTGTCATTTCATAGAATCCCGTAAAACTGAAGTTATGCGTCTGGTCAAATCTCGATGGGTACCATTCATCATTATTAATACCTTCAACCTTTCTTTCGGTACGTGCCAGTGTATAACTCATAAATCCGGTCAGTTTGCCTTTATTCTTTTTTAACAGAATTTCCAGGCCATAGGCACGTCCGATCCCTTCCAGTAAATCACCTTCTATAAAAGGATTGAGCAATAAATCTGCACCATCGATATAATCGATTTGATTTTGCATGTCTTTATAGTAGACTTCAGCATTTAGTTCATAGGTATTATCCTTCAAATTTCTGAAATACCCCAATGCGAGCTGGTCCGCTATTTGAGGTTTCACATTGTTTGATGCTGGCATCCAAATATCAACAGGTGTGGATGCAGTCGTATTTGAGACCAACTGGATATATTGTGCCATCCTGTTGTAGCTGATTTTTATCGAACTTTCATCATTGATCTGGTACTTGGCAGAAAACCGGGGTTCTATATTATTGTATGTTTGAATAGATTCCCATTGATCGTAGTATTTGAATGATTCAACCGGCTTTCTTGATCCATTGGGCGCTTCTCCAAATTCATAGGCATTTCCTTTACCTGTATAGTTGAAATAAGACCATCTTAAACCGTAGTTTAATTTGATCCTTGAATTAATTTCCTGTTCATTTTCAATAAATAAAGCATTTTCAATAGCATATTTATCCGGGAGTGAAATATCACTGACTTCACCTTCACTGATACCAACCGCATTGCCTGGTTCGAATTTATAGATAATGCTCTGCCCGCCAAACCTGATCAGATTTTGAGGATTCAGATAAAGATTAAGTTCCGGTTTGATGGAGTAATTCTGAATGTGGGCATCCCAGTCAAAACGGTTTACAGCATCATCGCCAAAATTCAGTTGATAATCATAATTACTAAAGTAGGCTGTAATGTTTGAAAACAGTTTTTCGCTGAAGAGGTGATTCCATCTCATACTTGCCGTCTTATTTCCCCAGTTAAATCCGGCAGATTCTCCGAATACAAAGCTATCCCGACCTAGATATCCAGAAAGAAATAATCTGTCCCTGGCATTTACTTTATAATTGGTTTTGACTGTCAGATCATAAAAGTACAGACGTGAATCCTGTTGATCTTCATTCAGAAAAGGCTGTGCCAGTACATCAATATATGATCTCCGTCCGGCGATAATAAATGAAGCTTTATCCTTAATAATTGGAGCCTCTACTGATAATCTTGAAAAAATAAATCCTATTCCTCCATTCAGGGATAGTCTTTTACTGTTTCCTTCTTTCATGCGGACATCAAGGATAGATGCCAATCTTCCACCGTATCTTGAAGGAATACCGCCTTTGTATAGTTTTACGTCTTTTACAGCGTCTGGATTAAACACTGAAAAGAAACCAAAAAGATGTGAAGAATTGTATACAGGAGCCTCGTCGAGTAATACCAGGTTGTGATCAATACTTCCTCCTCTTACATTAAAACCCGATGCACCTTCTCCAACAGAAGTCACTCCCGGGAGAAGTTGGATAGATCTGATTATTTCTACTTCACCTAACAAGGCTGGCATTTTTTGAATAGTGGAAATATCAAGTTTGTTGACACTCATCTCTACATTAGTGACATTTTCATCTTCCGGCTCCGCAGAGATGACCACCTCTTCAATTTGGGTGGCTAATTCAGAGAGTTCCACGTCCAGACTTTTGGATTCATTCATATCAATTTCTCTCACTTCTGATGCAAATCCGAGGTAAGCGAATTCAACAGTATAGATTCCCGGTTCCATACTTATGGCGTAAAATCCATATTCGTTGGAACTGGCTCCCAATCCGAGTTCTTTTATAAAACAGGTAGCACCAATCAGTGTCTCCCCGTTATCTCCATCCTTTATAAATCCGTTGAGTGTGACTTTTTCCTGTCCTGTTATATTAAATGGAAGTAAGGCGAGAAAAAAGAATAATAATTTTATTGGTTTCATATATATGTTCTAAAGAAATCTTAACAGCAGAATTTGGTAGAAGTTTTAAAAGGGCAAAGATAAATTTGAATAAACCGACACCGAGGTTTTATAGATTAGCCATCCAATAAGTTAGATGAAATGCAAAAAAAAAGGCCCAACAAATCATGTTAGACCTTTATATATTTTTCTCCGGACTTTTATTGATGGTAAAGTGTATTGTGTACTAAAGTCTGACCGCAAGATGCACATGCTACAGCAGATCCGGCACCGCCGGCACATCCGTTGCTACATGTATAATGCCATACGCCATTTGCATTTTGAGCTGGCTCAGGTGTTGCAGCCGGGGGTGTTCCTCCTGGTGTTGCAGCCGGTGTGGCTGTCAACGGTGTATTGCCGGGAGTCGCAGGCGTAACATTGCTTTGAGTTTGATTATGAAACTCTGCATTATGTGTATATGTCGTTCCACATACAGGACAGGTGCCTGCGTTAGGTCCACCACTTCCCGCACAGTTGTTTGGACAAATGTAATGGTTTACAACAGGTAGAGCGGTTGCTGTTCCTGCAGGTGTTTGCAATGTAGCTGCCGGTGTTACAGGTGAGGCAGTTTGAGTTTGGTCCAGCAGTGGTTCCGGACGCTCAGGAGCATTATTACAGGCTGCTACAAAAAACAGCATCAACACAGGCAAAAATTTGTATAATTTCATATCTAAGTGAATTTTCGTCAAAAATAAGTCGCAAGTTACTATAATTATGCACTTCAGGTTGGAAAATTACCATTCAAGCACAACTTTTCCTATAGATTTCCT
>JABDPK010000203.1 GCA_013042795.1 Saprospiraceae bacterium
CCGTTCCATCCCTGCTCTCATATGTTGATTGAATTCCATTCACCTGGCCGGATTCTAAAATGATCTCTGTATTCACATACCTGATCACATTCTGATTATAAGTCATCCCGCCAAACAGATTCCAACCGTTTTTAAGTTCCCTGCCAAACAGGACATCGCCAGTAAATGAAGGCATTGATTTTTCATGTGAAAATTCATTTGTGGAAATAAATACATCCTGTGTATTTATTTCATTTCTGATTAAGGAAGAGTTCATTCCAAATCTGAGTGTTACAAAATAATTTTTTGGGTTTACCTGGATCGGTTGTATAAAGTCTTCCGAAAGAACTGGCTTATCCAATGATGATAAATCTGAAATTTCAGAAATCCTGATGTTTGTCAATGCTGGTAAAGCCTCTGTTCGTGGAACCGAATATTTCTTATCTTCCTCCTCTGCATGAGCTCCAGCTTGTGTGAACAAAGCCTGACTTATACTGCCTGATAGATCAGGATTTTTATTTTTTCTCGAATGCTCCTTATCAATCAATAATTTCTCATTTGTTTCAATATTAATACTCTCATTAGGCTTTGAAAGATTCCTGTTGCTATGCTTCTTTGTATTCAGTTCATGATCCAAGGCTATACTTTGGTTCGTTGTGGATTCAAATTCATGCGTATTGGCTTTTGTTACAATTTCTGTATTGATAATTGTTGATTCGGTAATATTATTCCCGTTTGGCGTTTTTCCCGGAGGAACTGCTATTGATGTACTTTCAACAGGTGTTACAATATCATTTTGATAAACTATTTCTTGGGTACTCAATCGATGTAAATCAAAAAACCGGTATCCGGAAACTGATAAGAATAACAATATCACACCAGAGAATACAAACCAGAAAATGCCTTTCCTTGAGTCATTACTGACAAGATGTGGCTGTACGGATTGCCAAAGCGCATCTTTATCCAGCACATGGCTCTGGTTTTCGAGTGTTTTCTTTATAAATTTTTCTTTATTACTTAGTTCCATTTCTATATTAAGTTTGAATGGATTAATGTTTACTCACAATTTTTTTTTTCGATCCTGAATTTTTGTATACCACAAGCATTTTTTCATTCTCAAAAACTTCCCTGATAATTTTTCGGCCCCGACTCAATAATGATCTTGATGTGGATTCCGTTATTCCTAGATATTTTGCAATCTCCTTATGCGAATAGCCTTCTACCAAAAACATGTTGATTACGATTCGGTAATTATCAGGAATCAATTCCATGAATTTCAGTACCTCTTCTTTTTCGAGTTTCATCGAGATAATCTCATCAGAGAAAGGCTCAGCGACATGATCCAATTGAACACTCGCTTTTCTTTTTTCTTTCTTTATCCAGTCAAGACATTTCCTGACAGTGACAGAACTGAGCCATGAGTTGAACTTTCCACGATCCTCGTATTTGTCAATATTATTCAGGATATGTATCAGTGATTCCTGCAGACAATCATCGGCAAAACTCCTGCTGCCTACATATCGCATACATATACTATAAATAAGATCAGAGTACTGGTCTACAAATGCTCTTTGTCCCCTGGCATTTCGTTTTTTACAAAGCCTTATGATCTCTTTTTCAGTCAAGATTTAGCTGTTACTTATTTTTTCGCCATAATGACGCCCTCAATATCATAATATCCTGCGACTGCCGGATCTATAGTTTGCATCCATGATCGACCGGAAAAACTAACCCTCGTCCATTGCCCGTTCTCTTGTGCATAATGAGTTACCTCACAATGATTAATACCGCAACCAAGGTCAGAATTCAGGCATGACATGTAATATCCTTTGTCACCAAAATCCTTATCATCTATCCTGATATTTACATCTGCTTCCGGGTAACTCCCTGTTGCATTTCCTTTAAAGGTAAATTTGAATTCCTCATCTAAGGATTCCAGAACTGTTCGCTCACCGTCAAAATTTATTATGAAAGCATTAAAAGTCTTTTCTGTGTCGTCAATCTTGATAAAAGAGAATCCTTCTTCAAATTCTTCACAACTGCTCAATATTGCCAGTTCATCATTCATCATGCTATTCCAGTTAATGACCGGTCCCACATCACCAGACTGCTGGTCCGAAGCGGAAATTGACACATCATTATCACATACAGGAATATAGGTATTGATCATTTGCTGAGGAAAAATCAATTGGGAATTATTTTCATTGTTTGACACAATCGCTACCGAAGACGATGAAGCTTCACCATTACAATCAAGAATCTGTGTATTAAGTAACAAATAATTCCCTGGCTGTCCTTCCAGTGATATTGTACCAATGGTCTCATGGCCGGTTCCTGACATGATACTCAGAGTTTGCTGGTTTTCACCACATGCATTGGTAAACTGCAACTCTAATTCTTCTTCGGCTGGAAGCAAAGCAATCCACTGACCTGAAATCGTAGTCCTTGTTTGGATTTCCAGTCCCGGAGATTCAATAGTAAACAATTGAAAGGCCACCGGTTTTTGATCTAATTTAAGTTGTGACTTCACGATAACCGCCGGCAAATAATTGGCAAAGGCATAGTAACCAGATTCCAAAATGCCTGTATTACCTTCAGAATTATCAATCTGTGAAATTAACTGCCAGGTGCCATTCTCATCATTGTACCTGAATAAGCCTGATTTTTCACGAATCGACAAGGAATTGTAATTTACTGTAACCATTTCACCGTCTTTCAATGCGGCATCACTTCCATCAGTTCTATGAAAGTGAATTTCAAAAGCATTCTGGATGTCCACGACCAAAAGTTCACCTGCTTGATTCTGTCCTCTTTGTCCCAGTTGATTGGCTAGTAAATTCAAACTCAGGTCCCTGAATTTGATTGAAAGTATTGAGGAAGGATCAAGGTTGAATTGATCTTTATTTATGGTAAAACCTGATCTGTCATTGATCTCAATTTCATTGTGCCCTTCAGTATCCAGTTCCATGATTTGATGTTCAGGGAATAAATAGACTGATGCATAGTTGACATCATTTTTTACCATTGTTTTGCTCATAAAGGCATCTCTTCCATCAGCCGTATTAAAGATTATATTCTGCCCTATTTCCTGGACATAATCAAGGTCAACATTTATGATTCCGTCATCAACATCATAGCTGTTACCATTGATGACAAGGTTGAAATTATTAACCCTTTCGTCATCAAGGTTCTTCAGTTCGCCGACCAGATGTGCATCGATAAAGACTTCTGGTTCATCCTCAATTACCTGGGTTTCAGTATTATCGTATTCATCATAGCATGAAGTCATACTTAACACAAGAATGAAATACAGGAAAACATTAATTTTGGACATTGTTTGAATGCTTATATGTCTATAAAGATCGGGATTGTAAAAACGCTGCAAGTAAATCATAATATTTATCAAATATATGAATCAGACACCAACACTTTCAGTCCTGTAAACGTCTGATTAATTAGAACAAAAACTGTGATGATGAAATACCTGGCCACAATACTTGTGTTTTCAATGATCTGGATTTCCTGTTCAGATTCTGAAGACCCAGATATAAATTCAAATACACCAGCAAGCCTCGAGGAATTAACCGGGAGTTCAGCCTGTTTTAGCTGGAAAATGTTGCATACACTATCTAATGATCCTGAATACAAACAAAAAAACATGGTGATTTCACCGATTTCAATCCAGGCTGCTCTGTATATGACATTGAACGGAGCCGAAGGATCCACAGAATCCGGAATGCAGGAAGCTTTATGCATCGAACATATAACACCAAATGGTCATAATGAAGCATATGCGGAGCTTTCTGAGGCATTGACCGACAATGAAGATTCAAAGCTGAGTATTGATAATGTCGTTTTTTATGATGACAGAAAACTTACACCATCTGAAAAGTTTATATCATCACTCGAAAATTTTTATTCTACTGAGTTTAAAAAACTGGATTTTGATGAAGACACGTCAGTAGACCTTATCAATGAATGGGCTGATGAAAAAACAGAAGGACGTATCAAGAAAATCCTTGAAGAAATCTCACCGGATGAAGCTACGTTTATCATAAATGCCTTGTACATGAAAGCCGATTGGATAAAAGGTTTCGATCCTACGGGGACTTCTCCAAGAGCATTTACATTTGAAGACGGAAGTACTTCTGAAGTAGATATGATGTTTAGTGATGACTACAGAAGTGTATATAACGGAGAAGACTACAAGGCAGTAGATTTATTATTGAAAGATGAAAAGTACTCTGTTACATTTATTCTTCCTTCTGAATCATCTGGGTTGAGCTCATTTGTAAATGATATGTCTCCAACAGATTTTACCAGCTTTTATACAAAGCTATATGGGGAGAACCTCCAGGAGAGCAGGGTCTATCTTACACTTCCCAAATTTGAGACCTCATCAAAATTCATACTGACCGAAACTTTAAAGGACCAGGGTATGAATGATGCATTCAACAGGTCAACAGCCGATTTCACAGATATGGGTACTGCTGGTGGCAGAATATATTTATCAAGGGTACTTCATGACACCTATTTAAAGGTCGATGAAAAAGGTGTAGAAGGAGCAGCTGTTACAACAGTAGGCGTGGCTGTAACATCAGCACCTCCAATATTAAGTTTTAACAGACCATATATGTTTTTAATCAGGCATATTGATACCGGGGTGATTATATTCACCGGACTGATATTTGATCCTTCAAGTTAAATCAGATATTAATAATTCTGATTAACCGCTTGATTGAGTCATTATGAATTTTTAGATAATAATTACCCGTTGGATAAGCATGAAGGGATATCATTCCTTTAAAAGTCTTGTTATACAGGCTTAATTGTGTCCTTTGAATCACTCTTCCTTCAGAGTTATAAATGCTGACCGGCAGAAATATATCATCATGGTCCAGACCATTGATTTCAAGCATAAAATGACCATCTGTAGGATTCGGATAAATACTGACACCATATTCGGAAATCCTGTCTATAACAGATGTAGACATACTGATAACCACCGTTTCGGTGTAAACACATCCATTTGAATCCTGAACTACAATTTGATATTCGCCTTCAGTGAGATCTTGAAAAACAGGTGAGTTACTTGATGACACACCTCCATCAATGCTATAGGATATGATCGAGTCAATTCCATTAGTCATAATTTCAATCTGACCATAGTTTCCTGAACCTGAATTCATATTAGTGACGACGACTTCCAGCATACCTGAACATTCTATGATTTCAGCATTCAATTTGAATTCACATCCATTTCTGTCGGTTACTGTAATATTGTATACACCATGCGAGAGGTTGCTAAAAGACGGGGAGTCCTGGAAATTTATACCATCCAGACTATATAGGTAAGGGCCCACCCCATTCCTTGCAGATATGATCAGCACCCCGTCACCAGATCCATAATCCGGTGAAACACTGGCTTCTGCTTCCAGTTTGCACGTAAAAGTTGTACAGAATTCATTTGATTCAGATACTCCGAAATCAACTTCAATCAAGGCCGCAAGCAAGTTTCCTGCTTCATCACTGATTTCATAATTACCATCGGTTCCATAAGCTGTGATACCGTCTCCAAAATTATCAAGTATTGTAAAGGTGTAACATGAATCCGGATTCAGACATAATTCTTCAATGATCGAAGATTCAGGCTCAAGATCGGTATAAGGTCCTCCTTCAAATAAAAGTACACCAGACGTACTTTCCAGTTTCCATGACGTCTCAGCAGGGAATTCATCAAACAACAATTCCAAATAAATGGTCACTGTATTAGCTTCAGAAAAAATACTCGTCTCTCTAAAATCATTTTCCTGTATCTGGTCAATTCCATTATTGGGACCATCCAGGTGAACTGCAAGTGTGTTTTCACCATTTGTCAATCCAAACACAGGAATATTAACATCTTCGGTTTCACCAGGACCTAATTCTCCCTGCCATATAGTTTCATAAAGTACTTCTTGATTCAATTCGACTGCAATGTTTAAAGAATACAGTGTATCGATCCCCAGGTTATGAATTTCTGCAATGACTTCTGTACTATCTCCACAGATTAGATTTTCAGCATTATTAAAATCACTAACAGTGGCATCCAGTTTCGCAAGCTTTTCAACAAATACCAAAGTTGTATCATTTGCCGGAGCCTGGTCATTTGAGATAGAAGTAAACAGTTTTAGTTGGTATATGCCGAGTGCAGTCAAATCTTCCGCCGTATCGAATTTATGCACATATATGCTATCCGGCATCAAGGTAAAACTTACTGAATCCTTCACTTCCAAACCATCATTCAATATATATCCAACTTCAAATTCACGGATGGTATCCAGCCCGAAATTCTGTACACTAAAACTGACCATTTCATTTTCATCCAGGTCTCCCGAGTCCAGGGGTCCAACCAGGGATAAAGGACCGATATCGAAAGTATCTTTACTCAGTTCATAGGCTAAGATTCTCGTGTACGATGTTCCTCCTTTTGCATATTCTGTAGTATACCAGAATGTACGATCATCTACCGGATCAATTGACATATGTGCATAATCTCCAAACCTGGTACCCGAAATGATCGGATTTTCACCTTCCGCCACTATGATTTCATCAATTGTCATAATGCCCAACGGGTCTGAAGCCCTTCTACCGGTTGCACGGATTCCTATATAAGTTGTATCGCTGGTTACATTGTAGGCCAGACCAATATTTCCATTTTTATCCATACATATGCTGCCCATCATTCGATGTAATCCATCATGCGGTGCAAAAGTGCCTTCCTGGTAAACAGACCATTCTTCGGAATCCGTTCGCCTGAATTCTATCCACCTGATACCCGATAAATTATCACCGTCAGTGACATCGGTGATGAAGTTCATTACAATCGACTCGTAGGTATTAAAATTCCGATAATGCACCTGGTTCATTATGGTTTCAGGAATTCCATCGATCGCTCCACCTCCTTTTTGTGGCAGGCATTCAAAGTAAAAGCCGGTCTCCGAACAAGGGTTTGAATCATAGGGTGATACTTCAATACTGAGTTGTGAAACCTGGGTTAGCCCTGGGTTTTCCCAGTCAATATCAATGGAAAAAAATTCTACCTGGTCTTCCTGTTGACCTACATTCCATGAAGCGTCATTCAAACTGACAATCAGCGGGTCCCTGCCGGCCGGAGGAGGAGTTAATCCAGTCCAGTCAACCGGGGTGGCTACAAAAAATCCTGCTTCAGTGTTTGAGTTTCCTGGTACGGCCACCCGTTGAATCTCCACGATCTCCTCACCACCAAGTAACTGGCTTTTATTTATAAAATAGCCATGCAAAGTTCCAGCACCTTCTTCGTTTGTAGTCACCGAATATGCGTCTGTCCACACACCATATTTGGGGTAATCCGGAAACCGTGTTGTATTAAAATTATATACATCATATTCTCCCATCGGATTTCCGGTCACGGAAACAGCTACAAGTAACTGGTTGGCACTGCCTCCAAATCCTGAGGGAAATTCTGTAATCAGCCATCTTTCCGCTTCCTGGTCATAAATAATAATAGGATCACCACCGGAATTGAAACCAAGCGTATTCCAAAGGGTATTCCCCGTAAAATCCATTACCAACTCACCTTCTTTTGTATAAATTCCAATACTGGTCACGTTGACCGATTGCATATAATAATTTTTACCTACATCCCCTGTCGGGTCATGGGGTGAGCCGCCAGAAAATAATCCGTCTATATTGACTTTGGGAATAATACCGTTAAGTTGAGATTTAGGAATGGACTTTTGCCATAATTTATCCTCACCATCATGTATCTTTCCTTTTTCTACTGTCCTGTTTTTATATCTACCGACGAAGTTTCTGGGAATAAGCCTATCTCTTTTGGCTGCTTTCTTCTTCGCTCTGTTTGTCTGTTCGCGTGCGACCAATTCAGTAATAGCCATTGTCCTTCCTTGTTTCCTGGCATAAGTCACTTCTACCTTTGTATTTTCCAATATCCTGGACTGTGCATACCCAGATGATGGAATGAGTAGAATAAAAGAAAATATCAATCCTGTAATAAAATATTGCATTCTTCTGTGATTTAAATCAGCTATTAAACTCGAAGAAAAGCATACTATTCAATAACTCCAAAACAAAATCTTATGAATGTCTTCAAGGTATATACCAGTCCACTTAAAATTCCAGGATTCCAAAATCCTCGTTTGTTTGTTTGCTTTCAAGGAATTTAATACAGACTTCGTCGATTGTCTCTTTTATTTGGCGATATTCCATGGACAACTCTTTTACTGATCTGCGATTATCATACATGAATTGCCCGGAAGAAGTGCGCAGGGTGTCCACTGTTATCAGCCTTTTTGATCCTGTAAAAACAGATCTGATTTTATCGAAAAGAATGCCTGTTCTTCCGAGGAATGGAGTCATTTCTGACTTTATTCTTCCAATACCCAATGCATCACAGGTCATGTCAAAAACAGATTTGAGGCTGTGGTTCTCAGCTGAAATGACAAAGCTGTCATATTCACCAGAATAATCTATTGATCTTCTGACTGCAATGGCAACATCCCTGACATCCACGGTTCCATTGGATCCGGGGGGATAAAAAGGAATCCCGGTAAAAATCTTATCAACAAATGAAGGTGTTCCTGTTTTCCAGAACCCTGCACCGATTACAAAGGAAGGATGTAATATTATTATATCCATACCTTCTGCTTTTCCTCGAAATACTTCCCTTTCAGCAAGTAATTTCGAGATGCCATATTTCGTGTTGATCTCATTTGTACTGCCTGTATCTTTCTCAGAAGTTAAGCCATTGTTTAAATCATTCAATGAAGCTACAGAACTGATAAATATGAATTTCCTGATTTGATGCTTAAGCGCAAGGTTTACAAGGTCGGAAGTTCTGCCGATATTAAAATCAAACATTTCCTTATTGGAATCGGTCGTTATCGAGAGTAATGCTGCACAATGAATGACTATATCTGTATTGGCAACAAGATCATCAAGAGTGGTCAGATCTTCAAGATCTATATCTACCAATTGGATTTTTTCAATTGCTTCACTGATTAACTCTAACCGGCTTGTACTTCGCTTTGTGGCAATAACATGGAAACCTTCGCTAACAAGATACCGACAAATGTATGAGCCTATAAATCCAGTTGCTCCGGTAAGTAATACTTTTGTCAAATTCCTGATTTTAAGGGTGGTAAATATACAGCACCTCCTATCGTATCAGTTTTTGCACCTGTTGCTTCAGAAATAAAATTTGGGATATTTTCCAATCTCAGTAACCCGGCATAGGCCATTAGTATAGACTCTTTGTAATCCGCAATAACATTTTCAGGAACGGTTAGCATACTTTTCTTTTTGGCAAGCTTGCCCGATAATAACTCTGTAAAATAACGATGATGGGCTCCCCCACCGGTCACCAGTAAACATGTATTTGAGCGAATGGTTCTGGCAATTTCGTCAGATGCAAATTCGATATAGCTACGAAGTATGTCCCTGGACTCAATCTCCATTTGGTCCAAAGGGTATATCCAATCATTTTTAACCTGGGTGTTATCCAGTGATTTTGGTGCTTTGATTGTTAAATAGGGATGTGCATTACAGAAATCTAACATCTTGTTATTGATGATGCCTTCACGCGCCAGAAGGCCATCGCGGTCATAATCCAGACCCGATTTCCCGGCAAAATAGTTAGATACCTGGTTAAAAGGAATAAGATCAAAGGCGTGCCATATATCATTTTCAAGATAACTTATGTTTGCTATACCACCCAGGTTAAGATAATAATCATGCCCTTCAAACAAATCTCGGTCTGCAATCACAGCCATCGGTGCGCCCTGGCCACCAAGTGCCATGTCCTGGTTTCTGAAGTCAGTGACCACAGTTTTATCACAAAGTGAAGCAAGCATACCACCATTCACCATCTGCCATGAAGATTGTTCCTCAGGAAGATGGATTAAGGTTTGTCCATGAACTGCAATGAAATCTACATTTACAGGGAATGCTGCAATAAATGATTGTATGCATTGAGCTATAAATTTTGTAAATACAGATTCAAGCTTCAAAATGGCAGGTATATCCAGACGATCAATCTGCTTAAATAAAATAACAAGATCTTCAGGTAATGTAAATGTGTTAGAAGAAATCAGCTCCCATTCCTTGAAATTATCACGGGCAAAAGAAACAGCTGCGATATCCAGGCCGTCCAGCGAAGATCCGGACATTATTCCGAGACCTGTCATTTCCTATTTCTTGAGTTTAAATGTGTATGCAGCAACAGCTTTTATTTCCTCCTCGGAAAGTATCCCTTTAAACGGGGTCATGGTACCTGCTCCATTTGTGATATTATTGATTCTTTCATCCAGGGTCATTGGGGATGCAGTCAGATCTTTAGCCCCGTTAATACCCAGTTTACCATCGACTCCATGACAAATAACACAGTTAATTTTAAATAATTTCTCGGCATCAATATATGATGATGTACCCGTTTTACAAGCTGAAATAAATGCAATTAATCCGACAAGGACGATAAGACGTTTGATCATTGAGTTTTTTTTGTGAATATAATTTAAAAAATAAGAGGGATCACAAATTTAGTAAAGACGATTAATAATAGTACAGAAAGTAAATTCAGAACGATTCCCACTTTAGCCATTTGATATACTTTTACATGTCCACTGGCAAATACTATAGCATTAGGGGGCGTCGCCATCGGGAGCATAAAAGCACAGCTGGCTGCCATCGTAACAGGTATGCAAATATGGAGAATTGAGCTGTCCAGACCCAATGCAATACCGGCAACGACCGGAATAAATACTGCAACAAGAGCAACATTTGACATCAGCTCGGTCATAAAAAGCATGATCAGGATCAGGAATGCACTTACCAGGAGCAGGTTGATATGAGTACCGGAAGATACAGCAGATCCAATAAGGTCCATAATCCCGGCAGAAGCTAATCCCGAGGCAAGGGCCAGACCTCCGCCAAAAAGAATCAATATTCCCCAGGGCAGCTTAACCATATCATTCCAGACAAGAATAAAATTGTCCCTGGAATTATCAGACGGAATGATAAATAATGAAAAAGCAGCCAGCATACTTATACCTGCATCAGACAGATTGAAATTTTCAGTTAGATGATTCAACGGATTCTTGAATACCCACAGCAAAATTGCCATACCAAATACCGCCATTACAAATTTCTCATCCTTCCTTGTTGGTCCCAGCTTTATTATTTCCTGTTTAATGAGTTCAGAAGCATTTGACAAATGTGGTGATTTGGACCTGACCATCCATTTAACAATGACAAAATAACATACGAAAAGCATGAGGATAGAAAATGGAAGTCCCATCTGCATCCATTTGAAAAAACTGATTTCTATCTGGTATTCATTCTCCAGGAATCCCGCCAGCACAGAATTCGGTGGCGTACCAATCAGTGTCGCGACACCACCAATATTTGCTGAAAATGCGATCCCGAGCATAATGGCCAATGCAAAATTCCTGTCCTGCAAGGTCATTCCATCTTCATCATTGGCAATCAGCCTGATAACCGACAATGCAATCGGGAGCATGACCACTGTACTTGCTGTATTTGATATCCACATGCTTAGCAGAGCAGTTGAAATCATAAAACCAAGAATAACCCTGTCAGGGCTTGTCCCTGTCAATTTGATAATATTCAAAGCAATTCGTCTGTGAAGATTTACTTTTTCAAGCGCAAGTGCCATCACAAAACCACCAAAGAATAAAAAGACGATAGGACTACCGTAATTGGCACACACATCCCGTAAGGGTAAGATATTCAACAACGGAAATAATACTATTGGAAGTAATGCTGTCGTACTTATTGAAATAATCTCTGTCAACCACCATACCACCATCCATATTGCCACGGCAACAACTTTTTGAGCAAGAGGGTCCGGAAAAAGTCCAGGCCAGTTGTAACAAAGCAGAAAAAACACTGGACCTGAAAAGAATGCAACGCGTTTGAGTAAAGGCAATGATTTCATTGCGTTAAAAATATTAAATCAATCAAACTTGTCATTTATCCATGAGAATTAGTTTTTCGTAGAAAACCAGGGAAACTATACAACATAAAATAGTTTCCTCAGTTTATAAGGTGTAATTTCGCGAAATGCTAACAAAGGAATCATTACTGAAATCTGCAAAAGATCTCTTTTATAAGTACGGGATAAAAAGTGTCAGCATGGATGACCTTGCCCGTATGTTAGGTGTCTCCAAAAAAACAATCTACACATATATTGATAATAAAAAAGACCTGGTCAGGTCTGTAATCAGCCAGTTTATTGAAGAAGAGAAAAAAGCCGTTGAAGATATACAACAGACTTCTGAAAATGCTGTTGACGAAATGACAAGTATTGCACGTTATGTATTGAAATCATTACAATCTGTAAAACCAGCACTTTCCTATGACCTGAAGAAATACCATCCTGAATCCTGGAGGTTAATCGAACATGATCATTTTAATTTCATTCAGAAAAAAATAAAGAAAAATATAGAAAGGGGAATACAGGAAGGTTACTACCGGGAATCTATAGATTCTCGTTTATACTCATTCTTCTACATAGGACTTTCAAGATCCATGGTTCACCCGGATGGTATTGCAGGTCATGATTACAAATTGAGTGAAGTATATGAGAACATAATCATATATCATTTAAACGGTATTATGAACACAAAGGGGAAAAAAGCATTTGATAAATATTTGAAAAAGATAAATACATGATAAAGTGCCTTATTATCGCGATAAGTCTTGTATTCAGTTCCGGTCTCATTGCACAGAACAGTTTTTCACTGGATGAAGCCATTGAATATGCGATCAGCCATTCCAACAATATGAAACTGGCAAGGCTGGAAGTAGAAAAAGCCAACTCACAAATCATTGAGTACAGGGCGATAGGATTACCACAGGTCGATGCTGCCCTGGAATATCAATATTATTTTGAAGTACCGGTCAGCCCTGTGGAGGATTTTGTGACGCCAGCTGTCTATGGTGTTCTTGCACAGGAATTCCAGGAGATCGAGCCATTCCAGGGTCAACCAGAGACTTTTGAATTTTCAATTTTCCGTAAGAACAATCTATCTGCAAGAATTGATGCCCGATGGCTTGTACTTGACGGATCTTACTTTTCAGGTTTGAAAGCTGCCAAAATGTTCCGGGAACTCACCCGTAAAACGATTGATGTCAGTGAAGAGGATATTCGTGCTAATGTCACAAAAGCCTACATGAATACTCTGATTGCCGGCGAGAGAAAGGATATCATTCGCAAGAATATTAGCAATATTGAAGATGCGCTAAGTGATACAAGAGCATTTTATGAAAATGGGTTCATGGAAAAACTTGACGTTGAGAGACTTGAACTGACACTGGAAAATCTGAAAACCGAATTCGAAAAAACGGATCAGTTGATCGATCTTGGTTTGAATTTGCTCAAATTCCAGATGGCCTACCCCATTAATGAAAGAATCGAATTAACAGAAGATCTGGACATCATGGTTGACAGGATAAGTATTGAAGATGTCAACCTGGATGAAGAAATCGACTATTACAAAAAAGCAAGATATGAAGAGATCATTCTTGGAAAAGAAATTAATCAACTGAATCTTGAAAGATTGAAAAGAGGATACTACCCCAGCCTTTCTGCTAAAGCAAGTTTCAGTGAATCTCTGCAGAGAGAAAAGCTGACCGATGAAAATGAAATAGGCTGGATCCCTACAGGGTCAGTCAGCCTGGGTATTAATGTCCCAATATTTGACGGACTTATGAAAAAGGGGCAAATCCAGCAGGCAAAGATTGTAATCGACCAGATTGAGATACAGAAATCAGAATTTGAAAGAGCTGTAAATCTGCAGGTGTCCAACTCAAGGCTTCAATATATAAATGCCAGGAAGACACTTCAAAGCAGGAAAAGATCACTGGATATTGTCCAGAGAATCTACGAAAAGACTATGATCAAATTTAATGAAGGTGTAGGATCAAGTGTTGAAGTCACCCAGGCTGAAAATCAGCTTTATGATGCACAGGGCAATTATATTGTCGCACTGTATGATCTGCTAATTGCAAAAACAGATCTTGATATCGCCCTTGGAAATATTTAAAACAACTTATAGAAAACATAAATGAAAAAAATAATCATCACTTCAGTAATCCTTGTGCTAGTAGCGATAATAGCCTGCAACAAACAAGACGTAAAAATTCCGGATGACCTGGAATCAAAGAAGACACTGCTTGCTGATAAAAAATCAGAATTGAGAGACCTGCAGCGTTTGATCAACGATCTCAGCGACCAGGTCAAAGCCATGGAACCAAATAAGGAAAAGGATCCTATCCCTGTAACTTCACAAAAGATCACTGAAAAGGAATTTAGAAGATACATCGATGTACAAGCCAATGTTTTAGCCGACGATATTGTCAATGTTTCATCAGAAGTAGGTGGCCAGATTACCAAACTCTTCGTCGATGAAGGTCAATACGTTTCGAAAGGAAAACTGATCGCGGTAACAGATATGCAGTCCCTGGAGAACCAGATCGCTGAAATTGAGACATCTCTATCCCTGGCTTCCAATGTTTTCGAAAGACAAAAAAGACTCTGGGATCAGAATGTTGGATCTGAAATCCAATACATTGAAGCAAAGAGCAATAAGGAATTACTGGAAAAATCTTTGAATACCATGAAGAACCGCCTTGCAAAAAAGAATGTATATGCCCCGATCAGTGGCATCGTTGATGTCCAATTCCTGGAACAGGGTGAAATGGCTTCCCCCGGGATGCCTATCGTTCAGATCTTGAATACCAGCAAGGTCAAGATCAAAGCAAACCTCCAGGAATCCCTGCTTGGAAAGATAAAGAAAGGAGATGTGGTAGATATTTATTTCCCAGCCCTCGACAAGTCCATAAAGAGAAAAGTTTCCTTAATTGGAAGAACCATTGATCTGAATAACAGGACCTTCAGTATAGAAATCAATACCTCAAGCGAAAATGGTGTACTGAAACCGAATCTTCTTGCCCAGGTGAGCATAAACGATTATACCCTTGAAAATGCAATTGTAATACCACTTGCTATTGTAAAGGAAGAAGTTTCAGGGGAAAAATTCGTCTACGTCATCTCCGAAGAAAACGGGAAAGCAATTGCAAAAAAATCATATATCGAAATCGGTGAAAGCGACGAGGGTTATGTAGTAGTTGAAAATGGAATTGATGACGGCGATGAAGTTGTTGTGGCCGGGGGAGAAAGTCTTTCAGATAACGACCCCGTTTCAGTTCGTAATAATATCGAAACAATCAACTAAGAACAATGAGCGAAACAATCAAAAAACTGTACAGGGAATTCAAGCTCAGCAGTGTTGCCGTTGATAATGCAACCAGTGTATTCCTTCTGACTTTCATGATTCTTCTTTTTGGTATCCAGAGTTACCAGAATATGCCCAAGGAGCAATATCCTGATGCTTCCTTACCCACCGTCTTTATCAATACCCCATATTTTGGAAATTCAGCAGAAGAAGTAGAAAACCTGGTTACGCGGCCTCTCGAAAAAGAAATTAATTCCATAACGGGTATTAAAACGCTCAGGTCTACATCCATCCAGGACTTTTCGGTTCTTATAGCTGAATTCGATTCAGATATGGAAATCGATGATGCTGTCAGAAAAACCAAGGATGCCGTCGATAAAGCAAAATCAGAACTTCCGGGTGACCTGGATGAAGACCCTTCTGTGGAAGAAATAAACTTTGCAGAAATTCCAATTGTCACGGTCAATGTTTCTGGCCAGTATAACATGGATGATCTCAGGAAATATGCTGAATACCTGGAAGACAAAATTGAAGAGATCAAGGAAGTGTCAGATGTCCAGTTAAAAGGTGCACTGGATCGGGAAGTAAAAATTAATGTCGACCTGATTAAAATGCAGTCTCTTAAACTGAATTTTAATGATATAGAAACGGCGATAGCTCGCGAGAATGTAACCATGTCAGGAGGAGAATTGATCAATAATGAAAGCAGACGTGCCTTGAGAGTTGTAGGTCAGTTTTCAAAGGTTGAAGAAATCTCCAACCTTATAGTGAAAGCGGAGTTTCAGAAACCAATCTACCTTAAAGACATCGCAGAAGTCAAATATGCCTTTGAAGAACGTGTCTCATATGCACGATCGGACGGATTGCCTGTGATTGCACTTGATGTAATCAAAAGAAGCGGTGAAAATCTTCTGTCTACCGCTGACAAATTAAAAATTGTCATTGCAGAGGCTGAAAAAACATTGCCGGAAGGACTGGAAGTCAGCCTGTTCAATGATCTTTCAGTATATACCCGAAATGAAGTAAATAACCTTGAGAACAGCATTATTTCAGGTGTAATACTTGTCATACTTGTACTTCTGTTTTTCCTGGGTTTAAGAAATGCACTATTTGTTGGTCTCGCTATACCCCTGTCCATGCTTACAGGTATTCTTATACTTCATGTCTTCGGAGTCATCATGAATATCGTTGTGCTTTTCTCCCTGATACTTGCACTTGGTTTGTTAGTGGATAATGCCATTGTTGTGGTTGAAAATATTTATCGCTACATGCAAAATGATTATGAACATCATGCTGCAGCTAAATATGGTGCCGGTGAAGTAGCATGGCCTATTATTGCTTCTACAGCGACTACCCTGGCAGCATTTCTTCCATTGATTTTCTGGCCCGGGATGATGGGTGTCTTTATGAAGTATATGCCAATAACGCTGATCATCGTATTGTCCTCTTCCCTTTTTGTAGCCCTGGTAATAAACCCGGTTTTTACAAGCAGGTTTATGAAGATTGATATTAAAAGCACCGATCAGAATCTGGCAAAAAGAAAAACCAGGAATGTGATTACAGGTTTCATCCTGATGATTTCTCTTGCCGGAATAGCACATGTAGCAGGCGTGGATTGGATGAGAAATTTGCTTTGTATTGCAGCCCTCATATCCATTCTGAATCATTTTGTATTAAGACCAGCTTCATTTGGATTCCAGAACCGGCTCCTTCCCCTGCTTGAAAAATTTTATAATCATTTTATACGGATTGCTCTTAAAGGAAAAAATGCCTTTCTCACATTGATCGGAACAATTATATTATTGTTTGTTGCCGCATTTATCTTTGTTGCAAGTCAACCCAAGATTGATTTCTTTCCTGAAGCGGATCCATTATACATTAATATATTCGTAGATCTGCCCATCGGCAGTGATATAGAAGCTACAAACAAGATCGTAAGGGATTTAGAGTCAAAAATTGAAAAAGTCATCGAACCCAACAAGCATATTGTGGAAGCTGTATTAACACAAATTGGTGAAGATACCACAGATCCAAATACACCTCCGGAACCAGGTGTCACTCCCAACAAAGCCAGGATAACAGTTGCATTCCTGGAATATAAGGATAGAGACGGCATATCAACAAAAAGCATCATGGAGGAGATCAGGAGTGAGATTCTAGGTAGTCCCGGCGTAAAAATTTCAGTATCTCCAAATGCAGGAGGACCGCCGACCGGAAAAGCAATCAATCTTGAAATCATTGGTCCTGAGATCGACAGCCTTCTTGTCATATCAGATAAACTGATCAAACATATTAATGCACAAAATATTCCCGGTATTGAAGAACTAAAAGCTGATACAGAATTGGCTAAACCGGAAGTACTGGTCAATATCGATCGAGGTTCAGCCCGACGATATAATGTAAGCACAGGTCAGATCGCTAGTGCATTAAGAACCTCTGTATTTGGAAAAGAGGTTTCGAAATTTAAAGTTGGAGAAGATGAATACCCGATCATGGTCCGATTGAACGAACAATACCGAAACAGTATCGGGGATCTGATTAATCAGAAAATCACCTTTATGGACCAGAATTCAGGTAAAATCCTCCAGGTACCAGTATCATCTGTCGCTGATATCGAATACTCATCTACCTATAATGCGATCAGACGTAAAAACACAGATCGAGTCGTCACGATTTCATCAAATGTTCTTGAAGGATATAATGCAAATGAAATCAATTCAGAAATAGGGAAGATCATGCTGGATTATGATTTACCAAATACTTACAGCTATGATTTCACTGGAGAACAGCAACAACAGGCAGAGGATACCGCTTTTCTGAGTACAGCATTTATGGTAGCACTTTTTGCAATATTCATTATCCTGGTGACACAGTTTAACAGCATAATTTCACCGTTCATTATAATCCTGTCTGTCGTATTTAGTACAATAGGGGTATTCCTTGGATATGCGGCAAGCGGAAATGATATCACAATAATTTTTACAGGTGTAGGTATTATTTCACTTGCAGGAATTGTTGTCAACAATGCGATCGTTTTGATCGATTATATCAATTTATTAATCCAAAGGAAACGTGAATCACTGGGAATGGATTCACCATCAGGCTTGTCACGGGAAGTGGTCAAAGACCTGATTATAGAAGGAGGTGCTACGAGGCTCAGACCAGTGCTTTTAACAGCTATTACTACAGTTTTGGGATTGATCCCGTTGGCAATTGGGTTTAACTTTAACTTTTTCTCCTTTGTGAGTGAATTGGATCCCAAGTTTTTCCTGGGAGGTGATAATACGGCACTTTGGGGACCAATGGCATGGACTATTATTTATGGAATTATTTTCGCCACATTCCTGACTCTTGTTGTCGTTCCTGCTATGTACTGGCTGGCTTATAATGCAAAAATGAACCTGATGAAAAGTTTGAATAAATCAGGCTAAAAATAAATGACCTATGGATAAACTGAAATATACCAGAAAAGAATATACCGCTGATCTGACACTTGACAAAAACATCCTGGCAGCAGATCCCATTGTACAATTTGAAAGATGGTACCAGGATGCAGAAAAGACAGGAATCACTGAACCAAATGCAATGACCCTGGCTACAGTATCAGAAGATGGAAAACCATCAGCGCGCATGGTATTACTAAAAGGGTTCAGTCAAACAGGTTTTACCTTTTATACGAATTATGGTAGTAAAAAAGCCATTGAAATACAGGACAATCCAATGGTAACATCCGTATTCTGGTGGAAAGAACTCGCAAGGCAGGTCAGAATAGAAGGTGTCGCAGAAAAAGTGGATTATGATACTTCTTTAAGTTACTTCCATTCCAGGCC
>JABDPK010000214.1 GCA_013042795.1 Saprospiraceae bacterium
TCGTCGTTGATGGTGTGAGACTCGATAACAGTGAATTCCACTCTGAAAGATCATTGGGTGGTGTAGCCAACTCTAACAGGGCTATGGATATCAACCCGAATGATATTGAAAATGTATCTATCCTTAAAGGTGCTGCTGCAACAGCTTTATACGGAATTGAAGGAGCTCGTGGTGTTGTACTTATTACAACCAAAAGAGGTAGTTCAGCTGGACTTAAAGTAGATGTTGGAACTGGTATGACATTTTCAAATATCAACAATGTGGTTGGTTTGAATGATGAATATACACAGGGATGGAGTGGCCAGTGGGCTGGTCCTTCAACAGCTTTTATTCCTTCAGCGGTAAGCTGGGGCGCACATAAGGATGATCTTTACTGGGATGGTTCTGATTATAAGTGGGACAAAAACGGACAATTAACTACTGATGCCACGGCAGGTCCTAAATTTGTACCTTATGATAACGTAAATAACTTTTTTGAGACAGGAACAACATGGAATACCAATATTGCAATCTCTGGTGGTTCTGAAGCTGCTGATTACAGGTTCTCATTTGGACATTCTGATGAAAAAGGTGTTGCTCCAAACAATACATTTACAAGATACAATCTAGGGTTGAATCTTGGATCCAAAGCATTGGATGATAAGCTTGACCTCAGATTTACAGCCAATTATGCAAAAACAGGAGGTAATAGAGTCCAGCAAGGTTCTAATATCTCAGGTGTCATGCTTGGATTGTTAAGAACACCAATTTCATTTGACAATGCAAACGGTAATGTTGATCCTGCAAATGATGTAAGTTCTTACCAGTTTGAGGATAATTCTCAGAGAAACTACCGTGCAGGTGGTGGATATGATAATCCTTTCTGGATAGTCAATAATACACCTTTCAATGATAACGTAAACAGGTTCTTTGGAAATATAAGTGCTTCTTATGCTTTCAGTGACTGGGTGAATTTAAGAACCACATTGGGTACTGATTTCTATACAGATAACAGGACGCAAAGATTTGAACTTGGTTCAAGAAATGCTCCTGCAGGTCAGGTCATAGAAGACAACTATAATTACAGGCATACTGATTTCTACTTCAGTTTATTAGGTGCAGGAACAATTGCAACAGATTTGACTTTCAGCTATAACGTTGGATTAAACCTGTATGATGAAAAATTGAAAAACAATTATATCCAGGGTGATGGACTGAACTTCTTTGGTTTCCCTCAATTGGGTAATACTGGAGCGATTTCTTCCACAATTGCCAACACGAATATCAAGACTGCTGGTGCTTTTGGTACATTTGACTTCGGATATCAGAATTTCCTTTACCTGACATTGACAGGTAGAAATGACTGGTCATCAACTTTGATAGATCCTACTTCTGAATTTGATGCAGGAGCTATCTCTTTCTTCTATCCTTCTGCTTCATTAGGAATTGTATTCACAGAAAAAATTGATATACCTGGTCTTTCCTTTGGTAAGTTAAGACTATCCTATGCTGAAGTAGGTGGTGGAGCACCTGGTGCTTACAGTACTTCGACAAATTTCATTCTGCCTATTCAAAATGCCGGAACTATTAATGATATCGGTGATGGATGGACGAATGGACTTGGATTCCCTTTCCAGGGCGTATCCGGTTTAGTCTATTCAGGTGTTGCAGGCAACCCTGCACTTAAGCCTTCAAGAACAAAAGATATTGAAATAGGTGCTGACTTGAGATTTATGAAAGACAGAGTAGGATTGGATATAACTTATTATACAAGAAAGTCTGAAGATCAGATTATCGCGATCAATATCCCTGTTTCAACTGGTTTCCAAAGAGCCATTGTTAACAGTGGAGAATTAGCTACAGTAGGAGGAGAAGTCGTATTGACATTGAATCCTATTTCTAAGCCTGATTTCAACTGGGACGTAGCTGTAAACTTCTCCAAGTGGAAAACAACTGTTGAATCATTGCCGGAAGGTGTACCTAACCAGTACCTAGACGGATTTACAGGAACTGGAGTTTATAATATTGCTCCCGAAACTGATGACAACGGAAACGTTACAACAACATATGAATATGGTCAGCTTCTAGGAAATCCATTCCAGCATGTGAATGATGGAAATAATGGATTTAATCCTGATCTTCCATATAATCCTGATGGTGCATTGGTTATTGATGATGATCCTACTAGTTCAAACTTTGGATTCCCATTGGTAGACCCTGTTGCAAGAGTAATAGGTAATCCTAACCCTGATTTCCTTTTAGGTATCACGAACTCTTTATCTTACAAGAATCTATCATTGAGCTTCTTATTTGATATTAAAGAAGGTGGTGACATCTGGAACGGAACAAAAGGTGCATTAACATTCTTCGGTAGATCAGAATTGACAGAAAACAGGGGTACTGTTACTGTTTTTGATGGTGTTAAGTCATCTGATGGAGGCGCTAATGATATCGCTGTGACTTTGGATCAAAACTGGTACACTGGTAACGGTGGTGGTTTCGGTTCTGTGTCTGAGCATTTCATCGAAGATGGTTCATATATCAGGTTGCGTTATGTTACTTTAGGATATGACCTGGGTAGCGTACTTGACGGTATAGGATTTGATAATCTTTCAGTTTCTTTCACAGGAAGAAACTTATTCCTGAGCACACCATACACTGGATTTGACCCAGACCTTTCTTTGGTTGGAGCAAGCAGTAATGGTCAAGGACTGGATTATTTCCAGATGCCGGGTATCAAGTCATATTCAATTAATGTAAATGCAACATTTTAATTAGAAAAATCTAAAACGATATAAAATGAAAATATTTAAATATATAGCCGTTTTCATGGTCTTTGTGCTTGTCACAGGATGTGAAGACTATTTTGGCGATAACGCTAACGTAGATCCGGATAATCCGACCACGGCTACTGCTAACGTTTTATTACCGCAGGTTCAGGCCAGGTTGGCTTACACCTGGGGCGGAGACTTAACTAGGTACTTCGGAATCAATACACAGCATGTGGATGGTATTGGCCGCCAGTTTGCAGTATTAGGCCAGTATGGTATTCAGCCTAATGATGTGGATAATGTCTGGTCAAATTTGTATTCTGGAGGTATGAGTTCCAACAGGCAGATGATCGCTGCAGCTGAAGCTGGTGGATTTAACCATTATGTGGCTTTGGGTAAAGTTATGGAAGCCTGGGCTTTAATGATGGCCACCGATGCATGGGGAGATATTCCTTATTCAGATGCCTTTGAATTAGTCGACTCTGAAGGCAACATAAAGCAGCCTACATTGGATTCACAGGAATCTATTTATAATTCAATATTTACTTTGCTGGATGATGCAAGAGGATTATTAGGACAAGGTAATGGAGGCAATCCTCCAGGTGGCGATGATCTTTTCTATGGAGGAGATGTTGATGCATGGGTTGCTTGTTGTAATGTCCTTGAAGCAAGGGCTCAATTGCACCTTTCCAAGAGAAATGGAGATGCTTATAGCCGTGTTTTGGCTGCATTAAACAAAGGTGGATTTGCTGATGCTTCAGGAGAATTTGCTTTCAAGTTTGGAAGCAATGCCAATGAAAATGCGCCATGGTATCAGTATATCGAGCAAAGAGATGACTGCGAAGTTGGTGCTTTTTATACAGGTCTTTTGGCATCATTGAATGATCCAAGAGCTCCGGTTTATGGTTTTGAACATGCCGTACCAGGACATCCTGTATTTACACCAGATCAGAATCTTCAGATTCTGTCTTATACAGAGCAGGAGTTCATGAGAGCTGAAGCGCTTATGGGTACTGGTGATTCTGCCGGAGCTTATGATGCATATCTTGCTGCCATTGCTTCTTCATTTTCTGATGCAGGAGTTGATGGTTATGATGACTATGTAGGACAACCTACAGTTGGTGTTGGAGCTGGTAATATCAGTATGGAAGATATTATGACTCAGAAATACCTTGCCCTTTATACCAGTCCTGAATTATTCAATGACTGGAGAAGAACAGGTATGCCTGCGTTGACGCCTATTTCAGGTACACAGATTCCAAGAAGATTGCCATATGCAGAATTGGAGCAATTCTCTAATCCGAATATCCCGTCACCTGCTACGATCTCAATTTATGACCGAGTATGGTGGGATCAGTAATATGATTTATACATATAATATATAATCTAAAGGGAAAGCCACAATAATTTTTGTGGCTTTCCTTTTTATATAGTAAAAGTGCTATGAAAAAACTATTGACCCTCGTATTTCTATTTCAGGTTTGTTTCTTATTTGGCCAGGTTTCTGTGAATGAAGCCAAATTGAATGTGTTTGGAAACCCTTTCTACGCAGCAAATGAGAATTATATCAATATGTTATCCAAGCTTGAGGAGAAAGGATCTTCACAAATGCTATTCGATGATTGGACAATCATGTCCGTAGAAGGAATGGACGGTAAAATCATGCAGGTTGATTCAGCCAATTACAGTATTGATGTTGACAAGGTGTATTTTATAAATGATGGTAGATTATATGAATTGTATAAACATACCGTCAAACAGTTTACACTTGGAAATCATCTTTTCAGGAATATCGTTACAAGGGGTAAAGATTTTTCCGCACATTATTATGAAGTCCTGGCCGATGGAGAATTCCAGTTATTGAAGAAGTATTTGATTAAAACGAGCAGCAGTTCAAATCACCCAATGGGGATTAAAACAGCGAATAGCCAGAAAGTCGTAAAAGATACCAGCTTTTTTTATTATGATACCAAAAGATCAAAGCTTGAAAAGCTTCCTAAAAACAAAGGCAAGCTTATAGGCATTTTTGGAAGAGGTAATGATTCACTGATCCAATTCGCAAATCAAAATGATCTTTCTGCAAAATCTGAAGATGATCTTAAAAAACTCTTCAACTTTTACAATAGCAACAGGGATCAATGAGAATCTACAGGTCTTTTTTTATATCCTTTCTTTTAATTTTTACAATTTCCGGATCGTTATATGGTCAAAAATTCAAATTCTCGGTCCACGGTGCACTCGTACTGGCTCAGGTGGATGGCGACAAATTGAGAGGATTTAGTAAAATAGGGTATAATGCCGGTATCCAGGGTGGATACCGTATCAATGCATCAAGTGAGTTTATTGTAGCCCAGGGGTTTTCTTCATTTGGAAGCAAGGGGTCTAATAAATCTATAAAAAGACCAGATGATTATTTTATTGAGATTAATATGGTCACAGCCAATCTATTGTTCGCCTACGCACATTATCTAAACACCGGCTGGAGTGGCGAATCCAAGTTCAGGTTATTCACGGGGATAAAAATCCACCAGGTGTTATCAAATGATTATTCCCTCAGTTATAACAGTTTCGAAGAAAACCCTCCTGTGATGATCGAAGATTTCAGGGACAGGTTCCTGGGAATTTATTTAGGTGCCGGGTACCTGGTGGCATCCAATCTATACCTTGATCTGTCATTCGAACACTCGTTATCCAACATATTGGAAGACTCTCCTATAAATACAGTTGCCAAATCACTGAATCCTTACCATATTTCTATCGGATTGAATTTTTATTTATAAATAGAATTGGTTTTCGTCTTACTTCTTTCAGACTAACAGAGCGATTTAAAGCGTTATTAAATGCAGTTTCTGCCAGAATTCTGTGTATTTGGAATAGTTTTAGCTGTTATTACATATTATATAATTATTTAATATGAACATCGGACACATTGAGTCTTTTCTGTCATTCCTTGAGCATGAAAAAAGGTATTCGAGTCATACCATCCTTTCGTATAGCAATGATGTCCGTCAATTTCATGATTTCCTTTCTGAAATATATGATAGTCCTGAACTTGATGCTTTGACTCATCAGCATCTAAGATCCTGGATGGTCCGGCTGCATGAATCAGGCAATTCTGCAAGGACGATTAATCGAAAGATATCCTCAATCAGGTCTTTTTTCAATTTTATGAAACGGGAAGGGTATTTATCCAGGAATCCGGCAGTAAAGATCATTACACCTAAAATTGGCAAAAAGCTACCTCAATTTGTCCAGGAAAAGAATCTCGCAAGACTCTTTGATGCAATTATACCGGATGATTTTGAAGAATGCCGCAACCGGCTTATCCTTGAGCTTTTGTATAGTACTGGAATGAGACGAAGTGAACTTATACAGTTACACGACAGAAACATTCATTTTTCCAGGCAGGAAATCAAAGTCCTGGGAAAGGGAAATAAGGAAAGGCTACTTCCTTTATCACAAACATTAATAAAAAAGATCAAACGGTATTTGGATCTGAGAACCGCGTTTTTTAAAGACCAGGAATACGCCTCCTTTCTTTTTGTAACCAGCAAAGGGAAAAAGTTATATCCAAAAATGGTGTATAACATTGCGATTCGCTATTTGTCTATGGTGAGTTCGGTCGAAAAAAGGTCCCCGCATACCTTAAGGCATTCTTTTGCAACCCATCTGATGAATGGCGGTGCGGATCTGAATGCAGTGAAGGAGTTACTGGGGCATTCAAATCTGGCAGCCACACAGGTTTATACCCATAATTCTATCGAAAAACTCAAGGAGATATATACTTTTGCACATCCACGTGCAACTAAGCCATAATTTTAGAAAATAAATATATGCGAGTGTTTACATATATCTAAAAAAAGCCTATTTTTGCATTCGCTTTGAAGAAAGCGCTTTGGAATTTGACACACGCCGATGTAGCTCAGTTGGCCAGAGCAGCTGATTTGTAATCAGCGGGCCGGGGGTTCGAATCCCTCCATCGGCTCAATGTTTCTCATTTTTTTGAGAAGGGGGTGCGCCGGAGTTGGAGAGCCGGGCTAGACTGTAAATCTAGTGTGTAATGCTGAATAGGTTCGATTCCTATCACCCCCACCAAAGAATAAAAAAAGGAGAAATGCGGGAGTAGCTCAGTTGGTAGAGCATCAGCCTTCCAAGCTGAGGGTCGCGGGTTCGAGTCTCGTCTCCCGCTCCACTTTTTACAATGGCAAACGTTGCCAATGTAGCTCAGTGGTAGAGCACCTCCATGGTAAGGAGGGGGTCGCTGGTTCAAATCCAGTCATTGGCTCAATTTTATTTTGAATAATATATGATCATAAATTTGTTAAATAAAACTGTAAAAACTTTTAATAATGGCTAAAGAAACTTTTCAACGTACTAAGCCCCATGTTAATGTCGGAACCATTGGTCACGTTGATCACGGAAAAACGACCTTGACAGCAGCGATTACTTACGTTTTGGCTGAAAAAGGATTATCAGAAAAGATGGACTACGATGCAATTGATGGTGCACCTGAAGAAAAAGAAAGAGGTATCACGATCAACACTGCCCACGTTGAATATGAAACAGACAACAGACACTACGCTCACGTAGATTGTCCTGGTCACGCCGACTATGTAAAAAACATGGTAACGGGTGCTGCTCAAATGGATGGAGCCATCCTTTGTGTTGCAGCTACGGATGGTCCTATGCCTCAGACAAGAGAGCACATTCTTCTTTGTCGTCAGGTTGGTGTTCCAAAAATTGTTGTTTTTATCAACAAAGTAGACCTGGTTGATGATGAAGAAATGCTTGAGTTGGTTGAAATGGAAGTCCGTGAATTATTGGACCAATACGAATTCGACGGTGACAATGCTGTTGTAGTTATGGGTTCTGCATTGAAAGCTTTGGAAGGCGATGACGCTGCCAAAGAACAAATCATGGAACTTATGAGTGCCGTTGACTCTGAAATTCCTGAACCTGTAAGAGAAGTAGATAAAGACTTCCTTATGCCTATCGAAGACGTATTCTCTATTACTGGTAGGGGAACTGTTGCAACTGGTAGAATCGAAAGAGGTGTTATCAATACTGGTGACCCGGTTGAAATCGTAGGTATGATGGCTGAAGGCGAAAAGCCTTTGACTTCTACGATCACAGGAGTTGAAATGTTCAGAAAGATTCTTGAAAGAGGTGAAGCTGGTGATAATGCAGGTCTTCTTTTGAGAGGTATTGATAAAAATGAAATTAAGAGAGGAATGGTTATCGTTAAGCCTGGATCTGTAAACCCTCACAAAAACTTCAAAGCTGAGGTTTATGTTCTTGGGAAAGACGAAGGTGGAAGACACACACCATTCTTTAACGGCTACCGACCACAATTTTACTTCAGAACGACTGATGTAACTGGTGATGTTAAATTACCTGATGGCGTTGAAATGGTAATGCCTGGTGATAATGTATCACTTGAAGTTAACCTGATCAACAAAATTGCGATGGAGAAAGGTTTGAGGTTTGCGATCAGAGAGGGTGGTAGAACAGTAGGAGCCGGTCAGGTGACTGAAATTCTCGAATAAGAAGTTATTTGAAATAAATAATAATTTGAAAATTAAGCACTCTTTAGAGGGTGCTTAATTTTCTGTTATTGCACGGAAGAATTGTGAATCTAGGGGAGTAGCTCAATTGGTAGAGCGGCGGTCTCCAAAACCGTAGGCTGCGGGTTCGATTCCTGTCTCCCCTGCAACTTTAACTTATAAAAATGAATGATATAGTTTTATATATTAAGGAAAGCTACAACGAACTGATACACAAGGTAACATGGCCGACGTGGCCTAACCTGTTTAGTAGTACACGAATTGTTATTGTAGCATCCATTATTATATCACTGATCATCTTTTTGATGGATGTCGTATCCAAAGGGATATTGACAAGTATCTACGAGTTGAATTTTTAATTAAACTGGAATATTTCCATGTCTGAAGAAACTAGATGGTATTCTTTACGCGTCATTAGCGGTAAAGAAAAGAAAATCAAGGAATACATTGAACTTGAACTGCAAAGGAGAAAATGGAACGACTTTGTACCTCAGGTTCTGGTACCTTCAGAAAAGGTTTATAAGATCAGGAACGGTAAAAAGGTGATCCTGGAAAGGAATATCTTACCCGGCTATATACTGATTGAAGCCTTTCCTTCGAAATTCTCCGGTGAAATTATTCAGGCTATCGCAAATGTCCCTAATGTGATTCACTTTTTGGGCAAGGGTAATCCAATCCCAATGCGACAGTCAGAAGCAAACAGGATGTTAGGTAAAGTGGATGAGTCCCAGGAAGTTGGTGAATCTATGCTTGAACCATTCATCGTAGGTGAAACAGTTAAGATAATCGATGGCCCTTTCAATGATTTTGTTGGAGATATCAAGGAAGTGAACGAGGAGAAAAAGAAATTGAAGGTCATTGTTAAAATATTTGGAAGAGGCACTGAAGTTGAATTAAACTTCATGCAGGTAGAAAAACAATAATCAATAACTCATAATTACTTAGGCTTTATGGCAAAGGAAGTTGATGGTTTTATAAAATTGCAAGTCAGAGGTGGAAGTGCTAATCCATCTCCTCCGGTAGGACCAGCTCTTGGTGCTAAAGGGGTAAATATCATGGAGTTTTGCAAAAGATTCAATGCAAAAACAGAGGACAGCAGGGGAAAAGTATTACCTGTGGTCATCACTGTTTATAAGGATAAATCTTTTGATTTTATTATCAAAACTTCACCGGCAGCAGTTCAGTTGCTGGAAGCTGCAAAATTGAAAAAAGGTTCAGCTGAGTCAAATAGAGATAAAGTAGGTACTGTAACCTGGGACCAGGTAAAAGTAATTGCTGAAGATAAAATGGCTGATTTGAATGCACATAAAATTGAATCTGCTATGAGAATGATAGCAGGTACAGCAAGAAGTATGGGCTTGGTTGTCAATGGGAATGCTCCTTGGGACGAAGCTGCAAACGCAAATTAATTTATTTATTAACAAGGGAGTTCGCTTAGAACGAACGCTAAAACCTTAATGTTCTATGGCTAAATTAGGCAAGAAAAGAAAAAGCGCTGAAGCCAAGGTGGATAAAGACAAATTGTATTTGTTGGATGAAGCCATGTCTTTGGTAAAAGAGGTCAACACAGCAAAATTTGATGCCTCTGTGGATCTGCATATCCGACTTGGTGTTGACCCTAGAAAAGCAGATCAGGCAATCAGGGGTACTGTTTCTCTTCCCAATGGTACTGGTAAAACTAAACGTGTACTGGTTCTCTGTACTCCTGATAAGGAGGAAGAGGCTAGAGCCGCAGGTGCAGATCATGCCGGATTGGATGAATTTATTCAAAAGATTCAACAGGGATGGACTGATATAGATGTTATCATTGCTGCACCCAATGTAATGGGGCAGGTAGGAAAAGTTGGCCGTATTCTCGGTCCACGTGGTTTGATGCCAAACCCCAAGTCCGGTACAGTAACACCAAATATTGCTGCTGCTGTTCAGGATGTAAAGGGAGGTAAAATTGCTTTCAGAGTTGACAAATATGGAATAATCCACAGCTCTATTGGAAGGGTATCATTCACACCCGAAAAACTGTTAGAAAATGCAAAAGAATTGCTTGTAACAATTAACAAGCTAAAGCCTTCTTCTGCAAAAGGAACGTATATGAAATCAATTAGTGTGGCAAGCACTATGAGTCCGGGAATTAAAGTTGACCCGAGGGATATTTAATAATCTATTAAAGTTTAGAAAAATGACACGAGAAGAAAAAACAATGGTCGTCGAAGAACTTAAAAATAAGTTTGCTGACACTTCGTTCTTTTACATCGCGGATTCCTCAGGATTGACTGTTGATCAGATCAATAAATTCCGTGGAATGTGCTACGAAAAAGGCGTTGAAATGCGTGTTGTAAAAAACACATTGATTAGAAAAGCACTTGAAGCAGTGAGTGAGGATAAAGGATATGAAGAATTATATGATTCTTTGAAAGGTCCATCTTCATTGATGTTTGCTGAAATTGCAAATACACCAGCAAAGGTGATCGAAGAATTCAGAAGGAGCTTTGATAAGCCGATCTTAAAAGCGGCTTATATTGATTCAGGTATCTATATAGGTGATGATGCGCTGAAAGATCTTTCTGCATTGAAGTCTAAAGAAGAGTTGGTAGGAGAGATCATCTTGTTGTTGCAGTCCCCTGCGAAAAATGTTATTTCTTCACTTAAGTCAGGTGGTTCAACCATCGCCGGATTGGTGAAAACATTACAGGATAGGGCTGAAAATTAATTTGGCTTCCAAGCTAATCGCATCTTTAATTGATTTATTGATGTAATTATTTAAAATATTTAAAACAAAATTCATGGCAGACTTAAAGTCAATCGCAGATCAGTTAGTAAACTTAACTGTAAAAGAAGTTAACGAATTAGCTGATATCTTGAAAGAGGATTATGGTATTGAACCTGCTGCTGCAGCTGTTGCTGTTGCTGCTGGTCCTGCTGCAGGCGGAGGCGGAGACGCCGGTGCTGCAGAGCAAACTGAATTTACGGTCATGTTGAATTCTGCTGGATCAGCAAAATTGGCAGTCGTAAAAGAAGTGAAAAATCTTTTAGGTCTAGGACTTAAAGATGCAAAAGTACTTGTTGATGGAGCACCTTGTCCATTAAAAGAAGGTGTATCTAAAGATGAAGCAGAATCATTGAAATCTGCTTTAGAAGCTGCTGGAGCTGACGTTGAATTAAAGTAATACGTTCGCACTAGACAGTTAATGATCAAAGCAAGTTTAATTTGCATATAAAGAAAAGGTGGCTTAGTTACTGAATGCAGTAGCTAGGCTAACCCTGTTTATATATTAGACTTTTTTGAGTGTAATATTATTTTTTCAGGTTAAAATTTATGTTTAATGGCTCGAGCTAGCGCAGTTGAAAAAACTTCAGGTAGCAGGCATAATTTTGGTAAAATAAAATTAGCCTCTGAATATCCTGATTTACTCGAAATTCAGATTAAATCATTCAAAGAGTTTTTCCAGTTGGAAACAACTCCTGAAAATCGAGGTAATGAAGGGCTTTTTAATGTATTTCAGGACAATTTCCCAATAACTGACGCACGAAATATCTTCGTACTAGAATTCCTGGATTATTTTATTGATCCACCCCGGTATTCTATAGACGAATGTATGGAGAGAGGATTGACGTATTCTGTTCCGTTAAAGGCAAAATTAAGATTGTCATGTAACGACGAAGAACACGTTGATTTTCAGACTATTGTACAGGATGTATTTTTAGGGAACATACCATATATGACGCCCAAAGGTACTTTCGTAATCAATGGTGCTGAACGTGTTGTTGTATCACAACTTCACAGGTCTCCAGGTGTGTTTTTTAGCCTGAATTTCCACCCCAATGGTTCCAAGATATATTCTGCCAGGGTAATCCCTTTCAAAGGGGCCTGGATGGAATTTACGACGGATATCAATAATGTCATGTATGCATATATCGACAGGAAGAAGAAATTTCCTGTCACAACTCTATTGCGTGCTATCGGGTACGATTCCGATAAGGATATTCTTGAAATATTTGGACTTTCAGAAGAAATTAAGGCCGATAAAAGGTCTTTGAAAAAAGCGATCGGCCGTAAACTTGCTGCCAGGGTTCTTAAAAAATGGAATGAAGATTTCGTAGATGAAGATACGGGTGAGGTTGTAACTATCGAGCGAAATGAGATCATTCTTGAAAGAGATGATACGCTTGATGAAGAGAACATTCAGCTTATCCTGGATTCTTCAGTAGAATCTATTATCCTTCAAAAAGCAAAAGAAGGTGATGATGCTAAAGACTTCAGTATCATTTATCAGACGCTTCAGAAAGACCCTTCAAGTTCTGAACTTGAAGCCGTTACACAAATATACCGACAACTAAGAGGTACAGATCCACCTGACGAAGAAACAGCAAGAGGGATCATCGATAAATTGTTTTTCTCCGATAAGAGATATAACCTTGGAGAAGTAGGTCGATACAAGATCAACAGGAAACTGGAACTTGATATTGATTTGAAAACGCTCGTGCTTACCAAGGATGATATCATCGAGATCATTAAATACATCGTTGATCTTATCAACCAGCGCGCTGAACTTGACGATATTGACCACCTGAGTAACAGGAGAGTAAGAACAGTTGGAGAACAATTGTATTCGCAGTTTGGTGTTGGACTGGCAAGAATGGCCAGGACAATTCGCGAAAGAATGAATGTAAGGGATAACGAGGTATTTACCCCGATTGACCTGATCAATGCAAGAACACTATCATCAGTGATCAATTCATTCTTCGGAACCAGCCAATTATCACAATTCCTCGATCAGACGAACCCGCTTTCAGAGATCACTCATAAAAGAAGGATTTCAGCTTTAGGACCTGGAGGACTTTCCAGGGAACGTGCAGGTTTCGAAGTAAGGGACGTTCATTACTCACATTATGGTCGTCTTTGTACAATTGAAACGCCGGAAGGACCGAATATTGGTCTTATCTCGACGCTTTGTGTACATGCCAAAGTGAATAAGATGGGATTCCTCGAAACGCCTTACCGAAAGGTTAACAAGGGTGTCGTTGATCTCAAATCAAGGATTGAATATCTGAGTGCAGAAGGAGAAGATTACAAAAAAATAGCACAGGCGAATGCCCCTTTAAATGAAAAAGGTGCTTTCGTTATTGACAGGATAAAGTGCAGGGAGCATGGTGACTTCCCGGTACTTGGACCGAAAGAAATTGAATACATGGACGTTGCACCAAACCAGATTGTTGGTGTATCAGCTTCCTTGATTCCATTCCTTGAGAACGATGATGCCAACAGGGCCCTGATGGGATCCAACATGCAACGGCAGGCAGTACCACTGGTAAGGCCTAAAGCTCCTATTGTTGGTACCGGAATTGAAAGTAAGGTAGCAGAAGATTCCAGGATTCTTATCAATGCTGAAGGTAAAGGAAAAGTGCAGTATGTTGATGCAGAGAAAATTGTCATCGAATACGACAGATCAAAAAACGACGAACTTGTTTCTTTTGAAAGTAATGTCAAAACATATAATCTGACTAAGTTCAAGCGAACAAACCAGGGTACCACCATCAACCTGAAACCAATTGTAAAGAAAGGTGACAGGGTGGTCAAAGGGACGCTCTTGAGTGATGGTTATGCAACCGAGAAAGGAGAACTGGCACTTGGACAGAATCTCCTTGTATCTTTCATGCCATGGAAAGGATACAATTTTGAGGACGCCATTGTACTTTCAGAACGTGTTGTACGTGAGGATGTATTTACATCTATTCATATCGTAAGCTACGAGCTTGAAGTCCGGGATACCAAACTTGGTGAGGAAGAACTGACAAATGATATTCCAAATGTGAGTGAAGAAGCTACCAAAGATCTTGATGAAAATGGTGTCATCAGGCTTGGTGCGTGGGTGAAGGAAGGAGATATCCTTATTGGAAAGATCACACCAAAAGGTGAATCGGATCCAACACCGGAAGAAAAACTCCTGAGAGCGATCTTCGGAGATAAAGCAGGTGACGTAAAAGATGCTTCATTGAAGGCACCTCCAAGTACGAAAGGTATCATTATTGATAAAAAATTATTCGCTAGGGCGAAAAAGGATAAATTCCAGAAAGTTCAGGAAAAAGAATTGCTGTCAAAACTGGAAGATTCTCATGCAGTAGCTCTGAATGAATTAAGGACGACCCTCATTGATAAATTACTCTTCTTACTGAAAGGAAAAGTTTCTGCTGGTGTCAAGAGTATTTATAATGAAGAGCTGGTTGGAAAAGGATCCAAATTCACGACGAAGGTTCTGAAAGACCTTGATTACAGCCAGGTTGATTATTCCAACTGGTCGAATGAAAATTCTACCAACAAATTGATTTCGAGCCTGTTGCATAATTACAGCATCAAGGTGAATGAAGAAGTTGGACGTTATAAGAGAGAGAAATTTAATATCAGTATCGGGGACGAGTTGCCTGCAGGTGTATTGAAACTGGCCAAGGTTTATCTTGCTAAAAAGAGAAAACTGAAAGTAGGTGATAAACTTGCCGGACGTCACGGAAATAAAGGTATTGTATCAAGAATCGTAAGACAGGAAGATATGCCATTCCTTGAGGATGGAACTCCTGTGGATATCGTTCTTAACCCCTTGGGTGTACCATCAAGGATGAATCTTGGACAGATTTTCGAAACGGTTCTGGGATGGGCTGGTCAGAAGATCGGAATGAAGTTCGCAACACCAATTTTCGATGGAGCTAGCCTTGATGAAATTGATGAATACATCAAAAAAGCAGAACTGCCTGGTCTCGGTCAAACATACTTGTATGATGGAGAAACTGGAGACAGGTTCCACCAGGAAGCTACTGTGGGAATTATCTACATGTTGAAACTGTCTCACATGGTGGATGATAAGATGCATGCAAGATCAATTGGTCCTTATTCTTTGATTACTCAGCAACCTCTTGGTGGTAAAGCACAGTTTGGAGGTCAGAGATTTGGAGAAATGGAAGTATGGGCACTTGAAGCCTTTGGAGCATCAAGTATCCTGCAGGAATTGCTAACCATCAAGTCCGATGACATTATCGGAAGAGCTAAAGCTTATGAAGCAATCGTTAAAGGTGAAAACCTTCCGACGCCAGGAATTCCGGAATCATTCAATGTATTGGTTCATGAATTAAGAGGACTAGCGCTTGATGTAAAATTTGATTAATCTTAAAATCTAAGATAAATGCCATTTAAAAGGAATAACACACAAAGTACCGATAGCTTTAATTCGATTACGATCAGCCTGACTTCTCCCGATGAGATTCTTGAAAGATCATATGGAGAAGTTTTAAAGCCGGAAACAATCAACTACAGGACATACAAACCTGAAAGAGACGGTTTGTTTTGCGAAAGGATTTTCGGACCTGTGAAAGATTATGAATGTTATTGCGGGAAATATAAAAGGATCAGGTATAAAGGTATAGTTTGTGACAGATGTGGCGTGGAAGTTACTGAGAAGAAGGTCCGAAGGGAAAGAATGGGTCATATCAAACTGGTTGTGCCCGTTGTGCATATCTGGTTCTTTAAATCTCTTCCTAATAAAATTGGATATCTTCTGGGGATTTCTTCCAAAAAACTTGAATCCATCATCTATTATGAAAGATATGTAGTCATTCAACCAGGTGTGAAAGAAGGTGAGATAGAGATGAAAGAATTATATACCGAAGAGGAATATTTCGAGATTCTTGATACTCTGCCTCAGGACAACCAGATGCTGGATGATACCGATCCACAGAAGTTTATTGCAAAAATGGGTGCTGAAGCCGTAAAAGAACTTTTGGAACGGTTAAAACTTGATGAACTTTCCTACCAGTTGAGACACCAGGCAGCAACAGAGACTTCACAACAAAGAAAGTCTGAAGCTTTGAAAAGGCTTAGAGTTGTTGAGGCTTTCAGAGATGGACAGACAAGAATAGAAAACAAGCCTGAATGGGCTATTATAGAATACCTTCCGATTATTCCACCGGAACTAAGGCCATTGGTACCATTGGATGGTGGACGATTTGCCAGTTCTGATCTTAATGACCTTTACAGGAGGGTGATTATCAGGAATAACAGGCTGAAAAGACTCCTTGAGATCAAAGCCCCTGAAGTAATTCTCAGGAATGAAAAGAGGATGTTGCAGGAAGCAGTAGATTCTCTTTTTGATAATTCAAGAAAATCCAATGCCGTAAAGGCTGAAGGAGGGCGATCTCTTAAGTCATTAAGTGATATCCTGAAAGGTAAGCAAGGACGTTTCCGACAAAATCTTCTTGGTAAAAGGGTTGATTACTCCGGACGTTCAGTAATTGTTGTAGGTCCGAATCTACATCTACATGAATGTGGACTTCCAAAAGGAATGGCCGCTGAATTGTTCAAGCCATTCGTGATCAGGAAATTGATTGAAAGAGGAATTGTCAAGACGGTAAAATCTGCTAAGAAACTGGTTGACCGGAAAGATAATGTCATTTGGGAAATCCTTGAGAATGTACTAAAAGGACATCCGGTCCTTCTGAATCGGGCTCCTACATTACACAGACTTTCTATCCAGGCTTTCCAGCCGAAACTGGTCGAAGGAAAAGCAATACAGTTACATCCATTGGTTACCGGTGCATTTAACGCCGACTTTGATGGTGACCAGATGGCCGTTCACGTGCCATTAAGCCAGGGTGCTATACTGGAAGCCCAGGTATTGATGTTGTCTTCACATAACATTCTGAACCCCCAGAACGGATCGCCAGTCGCACTGCCGTCTCAGGATATGGTTCTTGGACTTTATTACCTTACAAAAGAACATCCTGAATTGGCTGTTGGAAAGAATGGTAAAGATCATATCTTTTATTCTCCTGAAGAGGTAATGATTGCCTACAATGAAGGAAAACTTGATCTCCATAAAGGAATCAAGGTCAGAGCTGAAATAGAGGATGAAGAAGGAAACTTTGTAAAAGGACTGGTTGACACAACGGTTGGAAGAGTTTTATTCAACCAGAAAAAACCTGAAGGTGTCCCTTATATTAATACGCTATTGACCAAGAAAAATCTGAAAAATGTAATTTCTGATATAATTACACGAACAGATCTTCCTACGACAGCAACGTTCCTGGATGAAATCAAGGAAATGGGATTCTACTGGTCTTTCAAAGCTGGATTATCGTTTAACCTTGGTGACTTGATTAATCCGACGATCAAGGAAAAAACGCTTATTGAAGCTGGTGAAGAAGTTGAAGAGGTTTGGGAAAACTATAATATGGGTCTTATTACTCCTAATGAGCGGTATAATCAGGTTATTGACAAGTGGACTTATGCCGATAATAAGATTACCGAGAACCTTATGAAGGAGTTGCAGGAAGATAAGGCCGGATTTAATTCTGTATATATGATGCTTGACTCTGGAGCAAGGGGTTCTAAGCAGCAGATCAAGCAGTTATGCGGATTAAGAGGACTGATGGCCAAACCAAGAAAATCAGGAGATACGGGAGGTGCAATTATCGAGAATCCGATCCTTTCCAACTTCCTTGAAGGATTATCTGTACAGGATTACTTTATATCTACTCACGGTGCTCGTAAAGGTCTTGCCGATACAGCCCTGAAAACAGCAGATGCAGGATACCTGACAAGAAGATTGGTAGATGTATCCCAGGATGTAATTATCATGGATGAGGATTGTGATACGCTCAGAGGTATCGCAATGACTGCATTCGTTGAAAACGATAAGATCGTTGAATCTCTTGCTTCGAAAATTGAAGGAAGATATGTGTTGAATGATGTCTACCACCCTGAAACAGAAGAGTTGCTGCTTGAAGCTGGTGAATACATCGACAAGAAAATAGCAGAGAAGATCGATAATTCAGGTATAGAAGAACTTAAGATCAGATCTGTGCTGACTTGTGAAACAAAGCTAGGTGTATGTTCCAAATGTTATGGTAAAAACCTTGCAACAAACAGGATAGCGGAAAAAGGAGATGCTGTAGGTATTATAGCTGCACAAAGTATTGGAGAACCAGGTACACAGTTGACACTTCGTACATTCCACGTGGGAGGTATTGCATCTGTATCGAAAGCTGAATCAGAAATCATTTCCAAACAGGATGGCGTCCTTGAATTTGACAATGTAACGGCCACAACTTTCGAAGAGAGTGGTGTGAAATCAAGAGTTGTTATATCAAGGTCAGGAGAGATCAGGTTGATCGATCCGGATACTGGTAAACTTCTTACAACATTCTATATTCAATATGGATCTAACCTGCATGTGAAAAATAAGCAAAAGGTTAAGAAAGGAGATTTGATTTGTCAGTGGGATCCTTTTAATGCTGTGATTATTTCAGAATATAAAGGTATTGTCAGATTTGATGGTTTGGAAGAAGGTGTTTCTTTCAGAAAGGAAAGAGACGATCAGACTGGAAACGAGGATTTAGTAATCATTGAATCAAAGAATAAAAAGATAATTCCAACTGTAAAGGTGATTTCAGCGGCAGGAAAAGAAATGAAATCCTATACGATGCCTGTAGGCGCATACCTGACAGTACAGAACGGCATGGAAGTGACTTCTGGTCAGAAACTTGCGAAGATTCCAAGAAAACAGGGACAAATACAGGATATTACCGGTGGTCTTCCACGAGTAACCGAATTGTTTGAGGCAAGAAATCCTTCAAATCCGGCTGTAACTTCTGAAATTGATGGTATTGTAAGCTTTGGTAAAGTGAAGAGAGGAAACCAGGAAGTATTCGTTTTCGATGAGAAAACAAACCAAAGAAGAAAATACCTGATCAAGAAAGGAAAATTAATGCTTGTACAGGATGGTGACTTTGTAAGGGCCGGTACAAAATTGTCCGATGGAGCAACTTCTCCATTCGATATTATGAATATCAAAGGACCTTTTGCAGTACAGCAGTATCTTGTAAACGGAATCCAGGAAGTATATAGATCACAGGGAATTGGAATCAACGATAAGCACATCGAAGTGATCGCAAGACAAATGATGCGACGCGTTGAGATACAAGATCCGGGTGATACGCACTTCCTTGAAGGAGAAGCAGTTGAAAAATTTTCTTTTTATGCAGGGAATGACTGGATATTTGATAAAAAGTTCGTTGAAGATGGTGGCGGATCATCCAAAATGAAACCGGGTCAATTGGTTTCTTTAAGACAGCTAAGAGAAGAAAACTCTTACCTGAAAAGAAATGATCTGAAAACGGTTACATTCAGGGATGCAATTCCTGCAACCTCCAAGCCATTACTTCAGGGTATTACCAAGTCATCACTGGGTACAGTCAGCTGGATTTCAGCGGCTTCGTTCCAGGAAACAACCAAGGTGTTGAGTACCGCAGCGATAGGTGGAAAACGAGATGAACTTAATGGTCTGAAAGAGAATGTTATTTCCGGAAAAAGAATTCCGGCAGGAACTGGCTTAAAGGATTTCACGGATTTGATCGTTACAGTAAATGAACCGGAAATTGAAATTGAAGAAGAAGTAGTTGAAGAACCGGCTGAATAAATACAGTTTTTAAAGACAATTTATGATAAACAAATCCTGGCAGATTAATTCTGTCAGGATTTTGTTTTTTGAAGGTAGTTTATAATGTATTTTCCAATTGTATCAAATTCGAGATTTACCTTATCACCAGCTTTGAGAAATTGGAAATTGGTATATTGATAAGTGTAGGGAATAATGGCTACACTTAAGTTGTCTTCTGTCAATCCTGCCACTGTCAAGCTGATTCCATTAATACACACTGAACCTTTTTCTACAAGATAAAACCCATATTTGGAAGGAAACCCAACAGTATATATCCAGCTACCATCTTTGTCTTCAATGCTTAATACTTCACCCTGGCAATCAACATGACCCTGGACAAGGTGTCCGTCAATACGTGTTGTAGGCAGCATGGATCTTTCTAGATTTATTGAATCTCCTATTTCAACACTCGATAGATTACTCCGTGATAAAGTTTCATCGATAGCCTGTACTTTATACGTTTTGCCCTCCATCGAAACAATGGTCAGGCAAACGCCATTATGGCTTATACTCTGATCGATGTACAGCTCATCAGCTAACTGGTGTTCTATTGTAAAAGTCTTGTTTGTTCCTTCTTCTGAAATGGCCACAACTTTACCCATGGCCTCAACTATTCCACTAAACATTATCTAAAGATTTGAATGTGACCGTTTAATATATCAGATTCACTTACCTGGCCATCATTTGAAATTGAAAATATTTTACACACGTAATAATATACACCTTCGTCCACTTTGTTTCCTGATAAGTCTTCACCACTCCAGTTAATAGACGAATCGGATGTTTCAAATACAAGGTTACCCCACCTGTTAAATACCTTTATTTCAATTGAATGCACAAACTTGTTCTCAATGGGTACAAACAAATCATTTGCATTATCATTATTTGGTGTAAAAGTGTTGGGTAATCTGTATATGGGGCAATTATCGACGCATACTATATTGCTTAACGGGCCTTCATTTCCTAACGAGTCTATACTGGAGATGGCATAACAGCCGTTTATTCCAATTTCAGGTACATGTTGAAATAGATTGATAGCATTGTCCTCTGTGCTTCCTATCCATTCAAGTTCATTGTTTGTGTTATTGGAATAGTAAATATTATAGGATACCAGGTCTCCACTGTTGGTGCAGGCAAATTTTACAGAACTCCAGCTCAGTGTATTGACAAGGTCGATAATTTCGCTTCCTTCCGACAATTCATCACATGGGTTATCAATGGCCAATTCAGGAGCACACGGACCTACAGTATCTATTGGTGTCCCACACACTTCCTGTGACAGGTTGATTAAGGGTGCAGGCGTATTATTCAGACCATAAGTACCTGTGGATTCAATATAGTAACAATAATCCCTGTCATTCTCAACTTCAAAATCTGTAAATGAGTCATCCTTTGTGAAATCCAGGTAAAAGTATGATCCACCATCACTTTTATAGATTGAATATTCATAATTTTCCCAAGGCACATTTTCAGACCATGCTAAGCGGTTTTGATTATCTGAAGATATGATATCAAGGAAAACAGAACTCGCAGAAAGAGACGAATCATAAAAGCTGTTAGCAGAATAAAAATCAATTTTATAATAATACTGCACTTGTTCGGTATTCAGATTGATATCTGTAAATCGATCCGTTACAGGAGTATTAAAAAACGGTGCGCTGAAACTGGCACCAGGAATTTCATCATAATTCACGCCATCGGTTGACCTGGCAAGCTGATACCGGTAAGGGCCTGGATTTTCAATCGTATCCAGGTCTTCAGCAATAGGCTTTATCCATTGAATTTCATTGACACCTGCTGTTCGCGACGTAGTACTCACTGAAACTTTGGTAATAAGAGGAATATCCTGGTTGAGTTGAAGGCAAATTTCAGAAGAGGCCTTACTTGCAACAATATTAAATGGATTGCCACTGGGCGTCTTTTGAGCAAAATGCGCAAGGATACGATAACAATAGATCTTGCCTTTTTCAAGGTTTACATCGTCCGTGTGGGTGTAATAAATACCATCATTCTCCAATGTGAGGAATTCAACAATTTCGTAACCACGATTTTCGAGACCAGTTTCGCAACTGTCCGGATCAAATGGATTGGGATTGATCTTTCGCCATACACTGAATCCGATGAAATAGTCATCAACGGTTTCTTTACAGGCATAGTTATAGTCCCATCTTAAATTAATTTTTTCACCGACAGATTCACCTTCCAGTCCTTCCGGAGGAGGTGCTATAACCTTGATTCTGAGCGTTTTGAGTACAGCAATACCCGTACTTGACCGTGAATTATCCTGGGCTCGAAAAACCACCTGGTAATAATTATCGGAAACATGCTCGCATTTTGTATCCCAGATAAATCTTGTCGTCTGAGGCTGAAGTGAATAAATCTCCTGCTCAATTTTACCAGCAGGGGAGACAGGGTGTAGGAATGGTCCCCCGGTTGCACTTAATCTCACAAGATCGGTTTCATCTCTGTCCGAAACTGTTACCGGGATATCTATTCTTGTCCCTGCAATGACACATATTTCTTCAATTACTTCTATTTCAGGCGGACTGCTTGTGCATATATCTACAAAGATCTGCATATCACGAATGACCGAATTCAGAAGGATACCATTTCTGTATTCGTTTATCCTGATAGCAATATTATATTCTCCGGGTGACTTGGGTGCATCCCAGACAAAATCACCACTGATCGGGTCAAGAGAAATTAAATTATCCGGACCGGGTTGAGAAGCTTCATTGGGATATTCATACTTGGGAACTTCCACACCTTCAGATTCTAGCGGAACAACGAGATCAAAAGAGAGGCTGTCTCCATCAGGATCATAAGCATTGGGATTATGGACAAATCTCTCGTTTACACAGGCATAATCTATAGGAGGCTGAAGTAATACCACCGAATTGTTATATCCCTGGAATTGAGTATTGGTAAAAGTAAAACTGGTCTCAACATAAAATCTGACATCTACAGAGTTTGGGAAATTGACATTCTGAATATTGTTTACCCTGTTTGGGTCACTGAAGGATAATTTGTAAGTGGCTCTTCCAGGATATGTATGGGTAGCAATATATTTGTTTACCTTGATATCTTCTCCGGGTATTAATTCACCTTCACCGTTACCATTGGATCTTGGAATAAGGGTGCTTGTTCCATCTCCCCAAAACAATTCGAGACTGTCCCGGTCTGCTGAAGTTGAGCTTGCTTTGGTATAAGTTGTTATTGTAGCTTCAATAGTTAAGGGACCAATCTGAACATAGGTGATTTCACCGGCCCTGTTATGGGTTGCATGTGCTCCTTTGGATGCAAGGATGACGAACAGAAAACAAATAAATATTTTGACGCTATGACTCAAAAAGATTCTTTAACTCAATTTATTAAAAAAACATTTCCCAGTTCAATTTTAATCCATTCTTGAAAGACATTTCCGCAAACTATTTTTCCAGTCAGGAATATCTGTTTCAAGCCACTGGCTGATCTTTTCCATTGACATTACGCTCCATTGCGGTCTGGGCGCAGCGGCACCAAATTCTTCAGTAGATATATTGCTGACTTCACAAGTAATCCCGCTTTGTCTGAATATTTCCCGGGCAAAATCTGCCCAGTTTGTCTGACCACCATTGGCATAATTATATATTCCGGCCTTGTAATTATCTGTTAACTTCAGAGCTATATCTGCAAGGTCCATGGCATAAGTCGGAGCTCCAAGTTGGTCACTTACAATTTTCAAATGGTCTAGTTTTTTGCCCAAACGAAGCATAGTCTTCACGAAATTATGTCCGTTTTCGGAGTATACCCATGACGTTCTGACAACTATCGAATCTGGCCTTTCTTTAATCAGGATTTCCTCACCTGCCAATTTACTCTTCCCATATACACTCTTTGGAAAAGTAGGCATGGTTTCATTCATGGGCACTCTTTCATCATTATGGTAGACATAATCTGTCGAGAAATGAATGATTTTGGTTTTAGGGTGCGCATGTTTTGTGATCAGCCTTAGAGCATCGGTATTTACCATGTAGCATTTGTCGATTTCAGATTCTGCCTTGTCCACTGCAGTATAGGCTGCTGCATTTATAAAAAAATCGTATGGTTTTTCTAAAATTGACTGAATGCTGGATTCGGAGGCAAGATCCAGTTTCTGCCTGTCGAAGAAATCGAAACTGTATTGTGTATATTCCTTGCTGAGGGATTGTAATGCCTTTCCCAATTGACCCTCTGAGCCGGATACAAGAACTTGTTTAATCAAATCAGATATCTCTTCGCATAAAGGTAATATAACTTATAGAAAGAAACAGAAAGGAGTAAGCTAATGTTGCAAGCACAGCCTCCTGTGTTGTTAGCAGGATCGGAAATTCAATTTCATTGTTTTGTATGAAATCAGCATATCTCAGGAAAGGGAAGGGCATCAGGTCCTCTGTAACATTCATTGGATAATAATTGATCAGCTCAGAATTATCTATTTTCATATGAACGACCCATCTTAAAATCATCTCGATGATCATCACATATGTCAAATACAGGAAAACTGCGATTCCTGATTTCCTGAAGATCAATGCAAGAAAAATAGCAAAATTCATGTATGAAAATGACATCAGAAAGAAACGTGGAATTGCATAGTCGTTGTCAAATGCAGAGGAAAGACTCTCATTTTCGCCATTTATAAATCCGACACCAAGCGAAAGAATACAGTAGAATAGTGTGGCAAATGTGCTCAGTAGAACTATATTAATCATTTTGGATGCAAAAAACTCGTTTCTGGATAATCCATTAATGATGGATTGCCTCATCGTCTTGTTGTTCACCTCAATTGTTACAGTATATATGACCAAGACACCCAGAAAAAAGAACACTGTCCAGTTTCCGGCATAACCCAAGTATTCCCAAACAGTCGGAAAGTTGAAGAATATTTCCCTGCCCGGAAGAAAAGAAGGGAGATCAGGCATTAATTTCCCGATATAGAGGGAAGCTGGAAAGAATAAAATGAAAAAAATGAAAAGAAGAACAATGATTGTGTTCTTGCTGAACTTTGACCATTCCAGTTTGATTAATCGTAGCATTTTTCCCTAGTTTTCATTACCGGTTATTTCAAGGAATTCTTCTTCGAGTCTTCTTTTTCTTGAGACTAAATGGTTGATTCTTATGTCATGCTCCAATGCATTAACATTCAGAGCAGCAATATCAAGTTCATCACTTGCGATACATTCCAGGAATGATTCGGTCTTTGTAAAAGATTTAATCATTGGATTACTTCTAAGGAATCCAATCAAAGCATCCATGTTTTCAGCACTGATTTCCAAAGTCATATCATTAGAAAGTATCGATCCTACCGGTCCGGTAGCAAGTAGTTTGCCCTTTTTGAGAATGGCAACATGACTGCAAATTTTTTCTACTTCATCCAGGATATGACTGGCCATGATGACTGTTTTCCCCTGGTTCGCAATGTCTTTTAGCGTACTTCTGACTTCAGCGATGCCTTCCGGATCAAGTCCGTTGGTTGGCTCATCAAAAATGACAACCTGGGGATCACCTATAAGGGTTGCTGCGATGGCCAGCCTTTGTTT
>JABDPK010000215.1 GCA_013042795.1 Saprospiraceae bacterium
GGCTGGATCTGAAATACTAATAACAGCAGGTAAATCAAAAATAGTAATGCTGCTAGTTGCAAAAGCGGAACATCCATTTAAATCAGTATAGCTGTATATAACATCCCATGTCCCGGCACCAGCCGCACTGACATCCAGAATGGCTGTACCATCTGTATTATCGGATAATCCTCCGCTAGCGGTGGTACTGAAACTCCCGATTGTGCCTCCAGATTGCAGAGGAGAACCTGTAAAATTCATATCAGCTCCATTAACACATTGATCTGCAGGATCATTTATTGAAGGCGTAGGATCTGCATGGATAGTGACAATAATAGAATCATAAGGCCTGCAGCTTATGTTATCTGGTGTCGGATGTACCCTGGCATATATATAATATGTACCTGCAGTACCACTTGGAAAAGCTGATAAATTTGATGAAGCCATCCCGGATGAAACACCAACTGTATCGATTGGGGTTCCACCGTTGTAGACTTGAATTGAATCTGTTGGGACACTCGTGAAATACGCAAATACAATGGAATCTGCTGTTGTAGTCAGGTTTAAGGTATTTAAGGATTCATTCCTGCAAATCTCCTGGTCACTCGTAGTTAACATGACCTCCGGACAACAAAAAACAGGGTCCGGGCATCCTTGAATCCAGTCTACATCTCCAAATACACTTTTCTGCTGGGAATTTATATCCCTTGCAATATCCAATAAAACCGAACCAGCTGAATTTCCTCCAGTGATCGGTAAATACTGTAAGCCATAGAGGCAACCTATTGAATTACAATCCGCACCTCTCAAGGCATCAGCGGTTGCAATAATATATTCATCGTTATCTATACTGCATTCGGAACCGTCAAAACCAGAGTTTGCGAAGTCTACCCCGCCTCTTGCATTAAATCCGGCACTTACTTCACCCAATTCATGTTGCAATTCAAAATTGCCGGACGGTACAGTGGTCTGAAGCGTCCAGGACGCACTTGAACCGAGATAACGCAAGACTCTTGATTCATGGGGTTTGGAAGCAGGTACATTTGAATCAAAACCTGTCTCCCCTACCAACATGGTATTCCCATCTGTAGAAAATTCTATATCTCCAACGGGCATACTGTAATCAAGAGGATTAAGAGGGTCTCCATACTCCGAAGTCCACGGAAGGGTCACTTCAAGCTGGTCAGTTGCCGGTAAAAAATCACAGGACACCGGATCTATTGAGATTGACCTGATTGTATTTCTTATTCCATTTCTATCAAAATCAGATGCCCAGACAGCATAGTATAATTTATTGTCAATGTGATTATATCCCATACCTAGAATACGTTCTCCCAATGGGGCCATATCTATCGCTCCATTATCAGCTACTCCTGGATCGAAAGTACTTAGTGTAAGGCCTGAATCCGGATCTATCCTGTATATTATTCCATCACTCAGATTTGCTACAAATAATTGTTCGCAGATTGTGTCGTATTCCACACCGGTCGCACCCGCATCCCCTGGTAAAGTATCAAGAATCTGAACCTCACCCGTAAAGGCATCTATCCTGCTTACGATTGGGGGGACATCTCCGCCCGGATTCAGATCATAGAGCATCGTTGTGGCTGTATAAATGTTTCTTGTTTTGTCAATGGAAAAGCTGTAGACTTCACCCTGTAGATCATTGATCGACCATTCATACGGATGAAAAGGCAGTAAAAATGAAATATCGTATCCTCGTTCACCTGCAATATAGAGTTCATTCATTGGTTGCAATTTCTCTATAGCCAGTGTAATATCATTTCCAGGGAATGTTGCACATGCTACAATCGCATCACCTGCATGTAATATCCTGTCGTCACCGCTGAGATTACAATAAAATATTTCCGTCTGGCAGGTTCCGTCCGTATTGCGGACAGTCAGTATATAATCTCCAAGGGCAAGGTTATCAAAGACCGGGTTCGATGTCCATGTTGAGCCTCCATCTATCGAATATTCATATGAGCCGCTTCCGCCACTTGCTGTTATAGTGATGCTTCCTTCATTGAAACAGGCATCTACTTTCTCTGTTGCAAAGCTTATTGGTGAAGTAAAAGGTGAACCAACCGTATAACATACTTCCAATTCAACTGCATCGACGACAGGCAATGCCAGTCCTGCAGTCAACAACTGCTCGACCTGGATCAGGAGACCAAATCTTTCGTTATTTATCAATTCGGGTGTAATCGATTCACCCCAGTTAGCATGTGAATAAGTAATCGTTTCCCAGTCTGTACCTCCTTCAATCCATATTGCAGGATTCTTCATGTTCAGTGAACCAGGAGAAAAAGTTTGAGGATTGAATAAGGCGACCATGGCGTCTGCAACATCTACCAGGCTATTATTTTGCCTGGCTACACGGAATGTTATATTGGTAATGGTCGCATTACAAGGGATATCAAAGCCAAAGTCACGAGCGTAAAGATATCTTGAGGTGTCTCCCGGAAAAAGGAAGACAGAAGCACCAATACTATCCGGGTCCATTGCGATCTGTCCTGCAGAATTCCATATACTGCCTGAGGAAAAAAAATGACCACTTCCTGCATAACTATTTACAATTGTGGTGCCCGGGACAGATTCTGACAGGTGATCAACAAAAGAAACATTGTATGGATCAAAATGCTCGGTTATGTCCATATCATTTTTACCCATAAACCCTCCTTCGGCATGAGCCGGACACATTGAAAACGCACAAAAAGATACAACTACCAACAGTGTGAGCAATGATCGCATCGCAAATTCATTTTTAAAAATCTACCTGAATTCACACCGATCAAAGAACAAGATCATAAACATTGTGAAATCAAATATAATTTTGAAATATTTTCTAGCCAGAAATTCTATTATCCAAAATTATTTGTCCTGGGATGGACCTCGAGTTGTAAGTACAAACATATTAAAAAAAAATCTAATATATAAGTAATGGACTGACAATTTTATAATTATAAAACCCCCTGTTTTGTAATTGTTTATCCGATATTTTTACGGCTTGGAAGTGCAGCGTTTTGTGTTGGGCTGATTTTTTATAATAATATCTCAAATGTTCATATCTTACCCAATTAAAATAATTTCATGACAATTGACCTAAAAGAGTTATTTATTGATAATGAAGCCCTCGATCAAAAATCGGTCATGGCTCTGCTCAAAGCCATAAAAAACAATCATGATGAAAAAACTTTTGACTATATAAAATTCCGGCAATCGGTGAGTGCATTACTGAAACTGGGAATGGATGAAGTGACAAGTTATAAATCTGCATTCGCCACAGCTTCTACGATGGGACTGACGGTAGATTCGCTTGTGAAGTCAGCCAAAAAATACACCTATGTGCTTCAAAATGAAAAAGATTCATTTGCACAGGCATTTCAAAACCAGGTGGATAAAAAGATTGAAGGAAGAAAAAATGAAGTAGAGAAACTGGAAAAGAAAATCCAGGATCACAAAAACAAAATCAAGGAGCTGGAAAGAGAAATAGCTATCTTTCAAAACAGGATAGATACAGTGGATCAGGATGTTGAGGCAGCTAACAATAAAATCAATGAAGCAAGTTCAAATTTCATGGAAGTCTATAAAACGCTACATGAAAGTATTGAAAAAGATATAGATTCAATTAAAACATATTTATAAGATCACTTTATTATGACAGATTCTACAGGAAAAGGTAAAACCTTCTGGGGCAGGCCTGAAGGAACAACAGGCGCATTATTCCTAGTCGGTGTTATTGGACTACTTGGTTGGACCATATTCAAATATGGTGCTGCCCTTATAGGCCTGATACAGACTACGCTTGGTCTCGTTGCAAGTCTTGCCGTCCTCGGTTTGATTATTTATATGGTTCTTGATCCTCGTACAAGAACACTTTTCAGCTATATGTATAAAAGCATCATGAGGAAAATAACCGGAATATTTGTGACCATCGATCCAATTGGTATCCTTAAAAACTATGTTTCTGACCTGGAAGCCAACTTGCGTAAGATGGGCAAACAAATTGGTAACCTCAAAGGCCAAATGCGGAACCTGAAAAATATGGTCAGTAAAAACAATAAGGATATTGAAGATAATCTCGCGATTGCAAGGAAAGCGAAACAACTGGGCAATGATAAGCAAATGGTATTGTCCACTCGAAAGGCGGCCAGGCTAAAAGATACCAATGGAAAGTACGTGGCATTGCATAGCAAACTGACTGTATTATACAGAGTATTAACAAAAATGTATTCCAATTCTGAAATACTACTGGAAGACACCAAGGACCAGGTCCGGGTAAAAGAACAGGAAAGGAAAGCCATTCGTGCTTCTCATTCAGCCATGAAATCAGCTATGAGTATTATCAAAGGTGATCCGGATAAAAGAGCCATGTTTGATCAGGCTATGGAAGGCATTGCAGAAGATGTGGCCAATAAAGTTGGTGAAATGGAAAGGTTTATGGAGCTATCGTCAGATTTCATGAATTCGATCGACCTTCAAAACGGAATATTTGAAGAGAAAGGCATGCAGATGCTTGAACAATATGAAAAGCAGAGCACTTTACTCCTTCTGGGTGGTAAGGAAAAAATTGATGATATCCTTGATCTTAATGTGCCTGAAAAAGATGTTCAATACAGATCGGGAAAAGGCAGTTCTGATTATGAAAACCTGTTTGATTAAAATGCATAACGATTCAACATATTACAAGCCGGTTAATTCCGGCTTTTTTTATAGCTTGATTTTCGCTCTTTTTATTACTGTTGCGACCGCATGTCATCATTCTGATCGACCTGCACAATCCAGCAGGTACCTGACTATAGCAGGAGAAACCATGGGGACCACTTACCATATAAGTATTGATACTTTTTTGGACATAAAAATGGAAATAGATTCCCTACTTATCGATATCAACAAAGCGGTTTCCACCTATGATCCTGCTTCATTAATCAGCAGGATCAACAGTTCTGATGAGGAAAATCTTGTCTTGGCTTCCAACATACATTTTCAGACCAATTTCACAAATGCCCTTGATGTTTATAAGGCCACAAACGGTTTATTTGATCCTACTGTCATGCCCCTCGTCAATTACTGGGGTTTTGGTTACAGGAAAAGACAGGTTTTGGATTATTCAGATCAATCTAAAATAGATAGTATTATGATGCTTGTCGGCATGGATAAGTGGCGGTATTCTGAACAGGAAGCAGGGTTTGAAATCAGGAAACCAACTGGTGCAGAACTCGACTTTTCGGCGATCGCCAAAGGTTATGCCGTGGACTATATCGCTGATTATATTGAAAAAACCGGTATTAAAAACTACATGGTCGAAATTGGGGGTGAGGTTTATGCCAGAGGATTAAGCAAAAAAAACAAGTCTTGGGCCATCGGTCTGAACACGCCAAGTGAAGATGCAGGTTTTACAGATTATGAAGACATAGTATCCATAGATGGAATAGGTCTGGCATCCTCTGGCAATTAGCGTAACTTCAGAATAACTGATGGGATCAAATACGGGCATGAAATAAATCCGTTAACTGGTTACAGTGTTCAGACTGAAATTCTTGGTGTTTCCGTCATCGCAAATAATTGTATGATCGCTGATGCCTATGCAACTGCATTTATGATCATGGATAAATCTTCGGCGATGAAATTATGCCGGGAGAACCCGGACCTTGATGCATGTTTTTTCACAGGTAATAAAGACGGAGGAATTTCTGCAGACTATACAGAAGGTTTT
>JABDPK010000225.1 GCA_013042795.1 Saprospiraceae bacterium
GGCTATGTCTAATTCGATCGATTGACCCGGTAATACAAACTGTTCAAGTTCCAGTTTGAAAACCGTCTCGTCAGATTCGTTATTATCATCTGTAGATTCATAAGACCAGGAATCACTAAGATCGTTACCTTCCTGATCCTTAATATGCCGGATCTGTGTCCAGGACCATCCACAATCTTCATCAATGCCTTGTGTTAAAAACTCAGGAATACCTCTTTCTTTAAAAAAGGTAGATTCAGAATTTTTAAAAGCATTATAGTACAAATGGAAATAAAGTTTGGTGATCGTATCTGCTGTTCTATTATGCCATATGATCTTTTGTTGAGCATTCAGCGTTTTATCTGCTGTATCAAGTACAACTTCAATATGATAATTTGCAATTCGAGGGGATAAAGAATCTTTTTGACTGACCAGGGAAGTGGACAGAAAAAAACAATAACTTATTACAATAAAACGAAGGATATTCAAATCAGGATTTTAATTCCATTCAAAAATAATTAAAGATGGAATTAATGATCAATTCGATACTTAAAAATATAATGGGTATATATATTCCTGTTCACTTGGAAAATAAGGATTTAAAGTATTTGTGTTCCCTGCAAATCTCCTTTAGCAATACCTCGACTACCCGTGGTCGATAAGAATTACACGATAAAACTCATTATCTCCGATCATTATCCTCGCAAGATATTTTCCGGAATCCAGGTCTGACACTTCTAACTCAATAGCATCACCTTCAGAAATCAGGTCAAACACTTCCTTTAAATTCAAGTTTTCTTGTTCATTGATCAATGATACTTCACCATGAATAGGATGATGGGCATATACTGAAACAAAAGTCTTGTTTCCAGTTACAGGTTGAGGGAAAAATTCACCGATTATTATTTCATCAAAATCACTCATTGGATAGGGGTTTAATGAAATGAATTTCACATATACAATATAAGGTATCTGACCTGACTAAAAAGGACAGAACATGTACAGAATCGGACTAATACAGTATTATAGATTAACCACTTGACCTATTTAGGCATGAAATGCCTGGAGGGAGATTTTCCAAAGTACTTTTTGTAGCTCCTTGAAAAAGACGTTGATTCCTTGAATCCAACAGCAACAGCCACTTCCTGAATAGTTGTTTTTTGCCCTTTTTCAAGCATTTCCCTGGCGGCTTGCAATCTAAGCTGGTTGATGTATTTTTGTGGGCTTAAACCGGTAATTTTCATAAGTCGCCTTCTGAACTGACGCTCGCTCAGGTAAGATTTATGAGCAAGCCAATTCACACTTAGTATCTGTTTTGGCATTGCTTCGAATGCGAGCTTTTCCATGTTTGCCAACCATTCACTTTCTTTTTGACTTATTCTTTCACTTTGAATTGAAGAGTTCTCAGTTTTGGCAACATATTTTGCCCTGGTATTTTGTTGTGTGAGTAACTTGTCAACTCTTATCAGAAGTTCTTCTTCATCAAATGGTTTAACAAGATAATCATCAACGCCTACCCTCAAAACTTTAAGCCTGTCTTTTACATCAGCCTTAGCAGAAATTACAATTAATGGAATATGCCTGGTTTCGTCATTTGATTTTAATTGATCAATCAACTCATATCCATCCATAACCGGCATCATAAGATCCGTAACAATCATATTGATATTATCTGAATCTGAAAGATGGTCAAGTGCTTCCTGGCCATTTCGGGTTACAACCAGCTTGTACCTGTCCCGGAACACTATGGTTAAATAACTGCGTAAATCAGGATTATCTTCTACTATGAGCAATGTAGGTTTTTCTTTTTCTGCATTTTGATCTAAATGTAATGGACTTTTCATCCTGTCTGTTGAAATCAAATTGTTAGTCGTAGATTTCAGGGATTCAGGAGATAAAACGATTTTATCCTCGACTTGCAGTTCCGTAAATTTCTTTGGAAAAGAAAAGAAGAAGGAGGTACCTTCATTAATATTGCTTTTCACCCATGCTTTGCCCTTGAATAAATTAGCATAGTCATAAACGATTGCTAATCCAATACCAGTGCCACTATCAGAAGCACTACTTTTGTTCTTGGATTGAAAATACCTGTCGAAAATATGAACCTGATCTTCTTTGTCGATGCCAATGCCTGAGTCCTTGACAGACAAAATTATGTTTCCTTCTTTTTCATAGACTGAAAGTATGATTTTACCATTTGCAGGTGTGAACTTGATCGCATTGGAAAGGTAATTATAAATAACGCGTTCGAATTTCTGACGGTCTATTAGAATGATCAAATCCTTGTCACAATTAAAATCCAATTTGAGTTCTTGTTTCTGGATAAGTGCCTTTTCTGAAAATTGCATGAATACCCTGACAACAACTTTCCATAAATTTGCCGGTCTTTCATTTATCTTAAGTTGATTTGAATCAAACTTGCTAAGATCCATGATCTGGTTAATCAGTGCCAACAGGTTATGACCGCTTTCCCTGGCATTTTGTAATAACATGGTATTACGTTCGTCCAGTTGATTGCTTTTCAGGATTGATCCCAAAGGACCCAAAAGGATGGTGAGAGGTGTACGGAGTTCATGAGCTACATTGGTAAAGAAATTCGTTTTAAGCTTATCCAGTGCCTGTAGTTTTTTAGCCTGTGCATCAAGGATCTCATTTTGCTTTTTAATCATTTCTGTCCTTATCTCTATCTGTTTCTTGAGCCTGTATTGTCGCCTTTTTTCATTAGAGCTCCAGAATTTATATACGGCAAATGCTAATAGCACTAAAACCACAAGAACAATAACATTAAACCAGAGTTTCAGGTAATAGGGTCTCAGTCGTTTTATTTTTATTTCTATCTCATTGCTTGACCATTTACCATCGGACCCTTGTCCCTTAATACGGAGGAGATGATCACCATATTTTAAATGTGAAATCCTTAGATAGTTTTCGTCCTGGTATTGCCAATCCTGATCGGGTTCATCAAATTTATAGGCAAACCTTATTTTATCCTGGTCTTCATATGATAATAGATTAAATGAAAGCCTGAAGAAGGGATCAAATGGGTCTAATACAATCTCCCCGGTCTGTTTCAAATCTGCTGACTTATCGACAAGTTTTTTCTCGTGGCTTACAAACTGCTGAAAGTCTGTTATAACCATTGTAGGGTTGTTTTCAGATTCCAGGTTCACAAAATCGTCAGGATTGAAGACTGTTATTCCATTAAGGCCTCCGAAGTAAATGTTCCCGGAATCATCGTTGGTATGAGATATCCTGTTAAACTCATTGTGGCAAATACCATCTTTTTCAAGGAATGAAAACACCTCATGTGTTTCTTTATTGAATCTGTTTAATCCATAGTCGGTTGAAAACCATAAATGCTTATGATCATCCTCATATATTCCATGCAGGTTATTATTTGTGATCCCGTTTTCCCTTGTGAATTGAAAATAATCTCCATTTTCAGGATTCCAGTTAACAAGCCCATGCCCTGATGTTGCAAGCCAGAAGCTTCCATTATCGTCCTCCTGCAGATGATGAATATTATCAAAAGGGAGATAATACTTTCCACTACCTTTTCTCCAAAACCTGTCCTGGACCTTATTTTCTTCTACATCAAGTGTATAGAGTCCTCCTTCCGTCACAATCCATATCCTGCCTTTGTTGTCTTCATGGAATTGATATATATAAAATAAATTCTCATTGTTCTCCAGGCCATCGATTTCATAGAATTCATCTTCTTCAAGATATCCAACTTCTCCTTTGTCATTTGTAATCCAGATTTTACCATACTTATCCTTATAATAGGCCCAATTGGTTCCTGCACCATTAAAAATTCTGGTTTTCCTGATTATTGACTTACCAGGACTTCCTCTTTGAAAACAAATCAACTTGCCATTTGTACAATAACAGATCTCTGTAGAATCTGTTTCAATGAGCTGGAAAGATGTTCCATCAGCAGGTATATACTCGATTTCATCATAATTACTGATAGGCGTTTTTAAGATCTGTGGATTATTTTCTATGACACCCCATAGATATTCACCATCAACCATCAGACCACGCATCCGGTTAGGATATTTATTATCATTTTTCGCAATCTGTCGAAAATGATTCTTAGTAAGTACAAGTTTGAAAATTCCAAATTGGGTAGCCACCCAAATTCTTTGGCTTTTATCTTCAAAAATATCAGTTGTGGTATTTAAATCGCTCTTGTTATTTTCAATTAATTTTGACCAGGAAGAATTTGAGTCAATAATATGAAACTTGTCAGTATTGACTAACCATATACCATTCCGAGACATGTACTGAACACATATTTCATTGAATTTGTGTAGTTCAGGATCAACTTGTAGGAAATGATCACGAAGCCTGGTATTTGTAATAATATTTAAATCAGAAGTTACATTGAAAATCTCAAATGAGTCATCATTTCCTGTTACCAGAAATCTACATGTACTATCAGGCAAGAAATCTATAACTTCCAGATATTTTACATCCTTTGGGTTGTTATAATTCCATTTCTTCTTTCCTTCTTTATCAAAGGCTATTAAATCATATTCCTGTATGCGGCCATTTTTCCTGACAGTCCTGTAATTGATCCAAATATCTCCCCATGGCGCCTGCCACATTTTAAATACCTGTTCAAAATCAAATTTATCAAGTTGCTTTACTTTAAATTCTCCATCATAAGATATCAATCGATGATCCTTGGTAATAATGAGAATATTACCTTCTACCCCTGCATCAAAAGCCACAACCTCTCCTAATGTAAAAGGTAGGTTGCTGAAAAATTCTTCAATTGGAATTACAACTTCTGAAACCGGATTAAAAATATCAATTGTGATCGGGGATTTACTGCTTTTATAATCTGTATCAATCAGCCAAAAGAGCCTCTTCTTGTCCTTGAGAATATGATTTATTTCGTTGGATTGGAGGCCTTGATCTTTTGATATCAACTTAAAATCATGTCCATCAAACCTATTGAGTCCATTACGGGTTCCTACCCATATAAAACCTTGTTCATCCTGTATGATCGATTGAGCATCCCTGTTTGAGAGTCCTTCGTCTACACCAAAGAAATCAATCCTGGATATTATATCCTGTGACATCATCAGGTTGGAGTACCCGATGAAAGTGCATAAAAGGGTTATTAGTGTTTTAAATTTCATTAATGGTATCCTGCCTGAACTATTACTAGAACAAATGAATTCTAAAAAGATACCTCAGGAAATTGCAGTGGAAAAATACTATTCTCTCAATAAAAAATATTTCTATTTCGCCTTTTTCTTTATATAAAACATAACAAAGTGTAATACTCTTGTCATTTCCAATACAGAATCAAAGAACATTGCACTTGAATGGTAATTTATATATAATGTCTGGGTAGCACACTATCTTTGTTTTTCATTTATAAAAAACGGATTGTGAAATATCTTTCCATCTTCATTTTCTTAATATTAAATCCTGCGTTGATTGGACAATCATCGAAAAACAACTTACCATTTGGCAAACAAACACCATTTATTATACAAAAATTAACGGATCCAATACTCCTTGATGGTCGGTTGAATGAAGCTTGCTGGCAGGTAGCCGAAGAACTCAAAGAATTCACTCAATACTTCCCTTCTGATAGTCTTAAAGCGTTGGGGTCTACAAAAATGTATATGTGCTATGATGACGAAGCACTCTATGTAGCCGCAATTTGCGAATCACTTTCTGATGACTATGCTATTGCTAACCTGAAGAGAGATTACGGGTTTTCTGAAAATGATAACATCAGTTTCATCTTTGACACATTTAATGATAAAACGAATGCCTACATGTTTGGAATGAATGCCTATGGTGCAAGGCGTGAAGCATTGATATCCAACGGTGGAAAAACACGTAATAGTTTCAATGCATCATGGGACAACAAATGGGATGGAGAGTCAAAAATATATGGTAATTACTGGATTTGTGAACTTAAAATTCCTTTTAAGACTATCCGGTATAACAAAGGTGCCAGTAAGTGGCGATTTAATTGTTACAGAAATGATAAACAATGCAATGAGATCACATGCTGGGTCAATATCCCCAGAGAGAACATCCTGATGGACCTTACGTACATGACTGACATGATTTGGGAAGATCCATTGGACGAACCAGGAAAGAATATATCGGCTATTCCATATACAAGTTACAGTAATACAAGAGATTTCGAAGACACACTCCAATTAGTCACCGATGCAAGCTTTAATATCGGAGGAGACGCCAAGATCGCATTGAGTTCCAGTATGAATCTTGATCTCACTTTCAATCCGGATTTTTCACAAGTGGAAGTAGATCAACAAGTCACCAATCTTGATCGATTCGAAATTTTCTTTCCGGAAAGACGACAATTTTTCCTGGAAAATGCGGATTTGTTCTCGCGCTTTGGCAATTCAAGAATGAATCCTTTTTTTTCAAGGCGAATTGGTATATCAAAAGATACACTGACCGATACCAATATTCAAAACAAAATCTTTTATGGTGCCAGAGTCAGTGGAAAAATAAATGAGACACTTCGTCTCGGAGTTTTGAATATGATGACCGCTGATCAGCCCGAAAATGATCTCCCAATAGCGAACTATACTGTCCTTGCAGCAGAAAAACAGGTATTTGGACGGTCTAATATCGCTTTTATTTTTACAAACAGACAATCGGTAAATGCCGAGAATTATGGAACTACACTCGATAAATATGACCGGGTTGCAGGTCTTGAATACAGGTTATTGTCTGAAAACAATCTTTGGTCAGGAAAGGCCTCTTTTATGAAGGCATTGACACCAAATGATGAAGCTCACAAATTCGCCCATTATCTTCAATTGGAACACAACAAAAGAACCTGGAGGGTTGAATGGGTTCAAATGTTTATAGGCGAAGGCTTTGATGCCGAAATGGGATTTGTACCTCGTAAAGACATCATATTTTTTAGTCCGGAATT
>JABDPK010000226.1 GCA_013042795.1 Saprospiraceae bacterium
GATGGATTAACACATGCACCAGAGGTCATGCATGCCCCATCTGTAACAAAAACATTCTTGACAGCGTGAATTTGATTCCATTCATTCAGGACGGATGTTTTAGGATCACGCCCCATCCTTGCTGTTCCCATCTCATGTATCCCTAGTCCAATGGCATACCTGTTTTCCCAAGGCCTAACATTCTTTAAACCTGCCTTTTCGCACATTTCAGCAGCTTGTTCCTGCATATCCTTGCGCATGGCTTTTTCATTTTCTTTGATTTCACAATCAAAAGTAAGCGTAGGCATCCCCCACTTATCCTTGATATCATCGTTCAACCAAACCCTGTTTTCATGATACGGAAGTATTTCCCCGAAACCATGGAATCCAAATGACCATTCTCCAGGATTCCCAATTTTTTCTTTTAATGCCGAACCATAACTGGATTCAGAAACCAGATGCCTCCAGCCTGCTCGACTTCCTCCGCCCTGGTAACCATAACCCCGTATGAAGTCTTTCATTTTGTTCCTGGCATTAATATTTCTGAATCGAGGTACGTAAATCCCATTGGCTCGTCTGCCTTTAAAGTATTTATCCTTGAAATCATCAGATCTGCCACTTGCTCCAATCTGGAAATGGTGATCCATCATATTATGACCCAACTCGCCACTGTCATTGCCCATCCCGTTAGGAAATCTTTCTGATTTCGATTGCATCAGAATAGATGTAGACCCCAGGCAGGATGCATTCAGGAAGATGATTTTTGCGAAAAACTCCTCTTCCTTTAGTGTTTGAGTATCTTTTATTCTTACACCTTTTGCTTTTTGGGTTTTATCGTCAAAAATTATCTCGGTAACAATAGAATATGGCCTCAGTGTCATATTTCCTGTGTTCATCGCAGCAGGTAAAGTTGAAGCCTGCGAACTAAAATATGCGCCAAATGGACAACCACGCATACATCTGTCACGATTTTGGCATTGACCCCTTCCTTTATGTTCTGCTGTAAGGTGCGCAGTCCTGCCAATAGTCATTAACCTATCATTATAGTTCTCTTTTATGCTGTCTGCGACATGTTGTTCAATACAGGAGAATTCCATCGGTGGCAGAAAATTTCCGTCCGGAAGTTGGGGTAATCCTTCATTTCTTCCACTTACCCCGATGTATGATTCAACATAATCATACCACTTAGCGATATCCTTATATCGAATTGGCCAATCAACTGCAATTCCATCCTTTGCATTAGCCTCAAAGTCCAGGTCCGACCATCGATACGATTGTCTCCCCCACATAAGGGATCTCCCCCCAACATGATAACCTCGAATCCAGTCAAATGGCTTGACTTCCTCGTAGGGTTGATCTGTATCTTTAACCCACCAATGCTTATGATACTCTGTAATAGTGTATCCTGTCCTGTTCTGTTTCAGGTAGTGTTGCAATTCTTCATTAGAAACAATACCCCCTCGAGGCACGTCCCATGGTTCAAGGTTTGCTGTGGGATAATCCCCGTGTTTTACATCTCTGCCACGCTCAAGTACAAGTGTTTTAAGTCCTTTTTCACAAAGTTCCTTTGCTGCCCATCCTCCGCTGATTCCTGTACCAACTACTATAGCATCGTAGGTCACTTCTTCAGCACCATTTGAATTGAAATTCATCAAATTATTCTTTTAAACTGTACAAATATTTATCGCTTTTTCAAGAGCCTTAAAAGGCTTTTTCCATGTAGGAATAAATTCCTGGGCCACAAAACCGCTGAAGCCCAGATCCACCAAAGCTTCCATAATCGCTTTATAATTCAATTCCTGTGTCTCATCGATTTCATTTCTTCCGGGTACACCACCCGTATGGAAATGCGTAATATATTCCTTATTGGTCTTTATGGTAGAAATGATATCACCTTCCATGATTTGCATATGATAGATATCATAGAGCAACTTAAAATTAGGTGAAGAGAGCTTTTCTACGAGCGCGACGCCCCAGGGTGTATTATCACACTGGTAATCATGATGATCTACCTTGCTGTTGAGAAGTTCCATAATGATTTTCACATTATACTTTTCAGCCATTTTTACAATAGGTTCGAGTCCGATGGCGCAATTTTCAAGTCCTTTATCCTCTGGCAAACCATTTGCGTTTCCGCTAAAACATATGATGTTCGGAATTCCTTTTTCCGCAGCAGCAGGTATGATATTTTTATAGTCATTGAGCAGCCTTGAATGATTATCCGGGTTGTTGAACCCTTCGGTTATACCCAACGGGCTGCCATTTGACACGGCACATTGCAATCCTCTGCTCAAAACAGTATCCCATTCATCAGGATCCAGTAATTCAATGGAATGGATGCCGAGATCCAGTGCATGATCAGCCAGCTCTTCAAGCGGTGTATTACTATAGCACCATCGACAAATAGAATGTTGAAATGAATTGTTGTAAGAAGATTTTTTTTCAGGGGTACAATAAGAAAAGACCGGAGTCACAGCACCAAGCTTAATAAAGTCTCTTCTTTCCATGTAATCGTTAAGTTAGCTTTGTGAATATAAGAAAATCCGGAAATTTAAAGCTTTCAATTTTTGAAGATGTATTTGAGTATGGGCAAAAAAAAATGGTCGCTCCCCAGCGACCATCTGCAAATTATAATCCCATGAACATATCCTTAGTTCAAGCTAAAGACACTGTTTATTATTAATTTTTTTAGAAAACCAACTTAAAAAAATAACAAAACTCAATCTCATTTAAAATAAATCCTAAGGACGTTTTGTAAGACTTATTTTAGTTTTTTCTGTCGATCTTTATCAACATCCAGTATCTCTTTCTTGATTACAATACAATATTGCGAAGAAAAAAGTGCCAAAACAAAGACAAAAAAGCGTCATTGTTATATATTTTTTTTTATAATGTGTTTTTATCGATTAATATTGGTGTATCGTCTATTTGGGTTTGCAATGTGCACAAACATTGCTTTATTTTTACTTTTATAAACATGATGCGCAAATGAAATTCAGTCATATATTTTTAGCTCTGTTGTTATTATCCGGAGGATTCTTTACCGGTAAATACTTCTCTAAGGAACAGGAAAACACACAAATAACTGATAATCAAGATGTAATAAATGAAATACCCCAGGAAATAAATAAAAAATCCGCACAGGTATTAAACAAGCCATCTCTCAACTCAAATATTAATATCACCAGCGAATCAGCAACTATTGCATTATTTGAGGAGGCAGCACCTTCAGTTGTTTTTATCACAACCACAAGTCAAACACAAAATTACTGGTCTATGGACCTCAGGGAGATCCCCAAGGGAACAGGAACCGGGTTCATGTGGGATATTTATGGACATATTGTTACAAATTTTCATGTGATTGAGAATGGAAATATATTTAATGTGACGCTTTCTGATCAAAGTAGTTATGAAGCCGAGTTCGTTGGAGCTTCGCCAGGAAAAGACCTTGCTGTCCTCAAGATCAAAGCACCTGCAGAAAAATTGAAACCAATTCCGCTCGGCAGATCTTCAAATGTAAAAGTTGGTCAGTCAGCATATGCCATTGGAAATCCTTTTGGCTTTGATCAGACCTTAACTACCGGGGTCATTAGCGCCCTCGGTCGAGAAATCACTGCTTCAAATGGTCGCAAAATATATGATGTTCTTCAAACCGATGCGGCCATAAATCCTGGGAATTCAGGTGGACCTTTGCTTGATTCCTCTGGTAAATTAATTGGAGTAAATACTGCGATATACTCACCTTCAGGTGCATATTCCGGAATTGGGTTTTCAATACCTTCAGATGTGGTAAACTTTGTTGTGCCTGATTTAATTGAATACGGTCAGGAAAAAAGACCGATTATAGGCATTGAATTATTACCAGATGCCTATGTCACTGAATCAGGAGCAATGATCCGTCGGGTCGTTCCAAATTCTCCTGCTGAAAAGGTAGGACTAAAAGGTCTCTCAAGGACCAGGAGTGGTCGTCTGACCTACGGCGATCTAATTCGCAAAATAGATGATCAGGTCATAAATAACAACAATGACCTCATGGAAACCCTGGAGAATTATAATCCTGATGATTTTATAAAACTAACCATTGACAGGGAGGGAGAATTATATGAAGTTGAGTTAAAACTTACAAGTTCAGTCAGAGAATAACTCTCAATTAATCCCGACGATATAGTGGCAAACCAGCAGGAATATTAACTTTGCATCTCATTTAATTGTCTATGTATCCTGATCTGTCCTATTTATTCCACGATTTATTTGGTACTGAAGTTGACAACTGGACTTCAATATTCAAAACATTCGGAATATTCCTCACTCTTGCATTTACAGGTGCCTATTTCATCCTGAAATCTGAATTTATAAGGATGGAAAATGCAGGAATGCTTGATAATATTAAGATCAAAAACCCTGAAAAACTCAATTCTCCTGTTAAAGAAGGTTTGATAAATGCACTTTTTGGTTTTTTCCTTGGTTTCAAAGTGCCTTTTATCATCAATCACTTTGATGATTTCAAATTGGATCCTGCAGGTATTATATTTTCCCGGAGCGGTAATTTAATGGTAGGACTTTTTATCGCTGTTTTATTTGGTCTGTATTATTATTTTTCTGCAAGCAACAGGCCACCTATAGAAAAAGAAGCTAATCTGTACGTCAAACCAAGCCAGAAAGTTTTTGATATTGTTATGATTTCAGCAATTTCAGGAATCATTGGATCAAGATTGTTCTCGATTCTTGAAAACCTGGATGCTTTTTTCCAGGACCCCTTTGGACAAATCTTCAGCGGAAGCGGACTGACAATCTATGGTGGACTAATCCTGGCGTTTATTACTGTTTATTATTACGTGAAAAAATTTGGTTTGAAACCGATCCATGTTATGGATGCCGCCGCACCATCAATACTGATCGGTTATGCCATCGGACGCATGGGTTGCCAGTTTTCAGGTGATGGAGACTGGGGTATTGTGAACACTGCCGAAAAACCTTCATGGTTTATTTTCCCCGACTGGATGTGGTCTTACGATTACCCCAGGAATGTTGCAGATTTTTATCAAAGAGGACCTAAAATTCCGGATTGCATAGGTAATTTTTGTACGCATCTGGATCCACCCGTATTCCCTACTCCGATTTACGAAATTATTTCCAGCTTTATATTATTGGCATTTATATGGTCAATCAGGAAGAAAATAAAAACACCCGGACTATTATTTTTTATATATCTCTTCCTAAGTGCTATTGCCAGGTTCTCAGTCGAGATCATCAGGGTTAACCCGAGATATGAACTTTTCGGTATGGAACTTTCCATGGCACAAGGTATATCAGCTCTCCTGGTAATTGTAGGATTAATTGGAATTATCAAACTATCTTCTTCAGGAAAAAAACCGGATTATACCATCCCGGGGATGGAGAATTTTGAAAACAAAACCTGATCAGTGAGTACCGGCGATTTCAACAATTTTACTGTAAATGATTTCAGAGGATCTTTGCCAGTTAAATCTTTCAATAGTTTTCTCTGCCTTTTCTATTAAATCTTCTTTTAAATCGCTTTCATTTATAATACGGTCCATTGAAGCTGCTATCTCATTAATATTCTGAGGATCAACAAGTAAGGCGGCATCACCAGCAACTTCAGGCATGGAAGATGTATTGGATGTAATCACAGGGATTCCACTATGGAATGCTTCCAGTATCGGGATACCGAAACCTTCAAGAAAAGAGACATAGCACAAGCATTCTGCGGCACCCATTGCATTTTGTACTGACTCAATACGATTATCGACGAAGACAATATCATTCTTGTAAGCTGAATTATTATACAGATTGAAAATCCCTGATGTCTTCCAGGCAATCCTCCCATATATTACAAGTTTGATTTCTGCATCATTACTATTTCGGAAAGCCTCATAGGCTTTGATGACTCCATCTACATTCTTCCTGGGATGGAGTGAGCCTACATAAATGAAATAGGGTTTGCCACCTGAGATTTTATTCCTGATTTCTAGTTTTTCCGAAAATTCTAATTCTTTGAACCCAGCAGGTACATCATTGTAAGCAACCGTAATTGCCGAATCATCCAGGCCATAACTATTGACTATATCCTTCTTGGTTGCATTTGAAACAGCAATTATTGCACTGGCTTTCCTGTGGTAGCGGGGAAAGAAATATCTGTAAAAATGAAGATGGCTCCATTTGATATGTTCAGGATAATGATGATAATTGATATCATGACATACCAGTAAAGTGGGAACTGAAGTTTTTAAACTCATAAATGTGTCCCCGGAATACAGTACATCAATCCCTTCTTTTTTCATCGCAGAAGGCAGACTATACTCAAACCATAAATACCACAACAATGGATGGCGGGCAGGTGGGCCAATGATATGGGGGACTACATTATCAGCAAATACAAATTTCTCAGAGTAAGGACGGTCAAAATAAAAATGAAACTCGTCATCAGGATGATCAAATACCATTCTTTTGAGTGTTTCGTAGATGTATCTTGCTACACCTTCCATTCGGTTTTCGATAAGCACTCTTGTATTTACTGCTATTTTCAAAGAATAGTGTGAATTAGGTCTCACAAAGATGGCAGAATAATGAAAAATACGGCAAAGTATTCACAATGATTTCTAGCTTTGCAGTCGAATTATTTCCGAATATGAGTAATTATCATCCTGAACCCTATTGGTCCGATGTCGCCAAAAGAATTGACGCAAGAAGTGGCGATAATATCATCGCTGGTGACGATGAACCTTATTACAGGTATAAAAAGAAAAGGTTCCTCGATATGCTGATGAGTATTGATTTTTCAGGTCAGAAAGTATTGGAGATCGGAAGTGGACCGGGAGGAAATCTCAAAGCCATTGATGAAAAAGGACAGTATGACTTGTTAATGGGTGTTGATATTTCAGATGAAATGATTAAAGTTGCCAAAAAGCGGGTTCCCGGCGTAGAAATCATCAAAATAAACGGTACCGAATTACCATTTGAAAATCATTCATTTGACTACGTTTTTACAGCTACAGTATTGCAACACAATACTGATGACAAAATGATGAAAAGCCTGCTTAAAGAGATTTGCAGGGTCTCAGCAAAAAAAGTTTTCCTTTTTGAGCGAATCGAAAATGAAATTAAAGGAGATGCCTTGTGCCTTGGAAGACCTGTCAGGTATTATGAAGACATTTGTAAGGAAGCAGGATTTATGCTTTCAGGAAAAGAATTCATCAATATTCGTTCAAGTTATTATATCTCAGGTTTGATACGAAAGTTATTTAACCCTTCTTCAAGGAAAGAGGGTGAACCATTATCCTCTGTTTCAATAATACTCCAAAAAATGACATTGCCTTTTACGAAGCTTTTGGATAAAATTTTTAAATCCAAAAAAGATGTGGCAAAACTTGAATTTGTTAGAGTTAATTAGTCATTCAATATTTACATTTACGGTTCTAAAGCGAATATCTTGAAAGAAACAGATGTACTCATCATTGGTTCGGGTGTAGCTGGATTATCAGCAGCTATCAGACTCGCTGAACAGCGGCCCGATTTGGAAATTACCGTTCTTACCAAAACAAACAAAAAGGAATCAAATACAAGTTGGGCACAAGGAGGTGTTGCTACTGTATGGGATTTTAACACGGACAATTATCAGAAACATATTGAAGACACCCTGGATGCCGGGGATGGTCTTTGTGATCCGGAGGTCGTTGATTTTGTAGTCAAAGAAGGCCACGATCGGGTAAAAGAACTGATTGAATGGGGTGCAAGATTTGACAAGGAAGATGATGGAGATTATAATCTGGGACGAGAAGGTGGACATTCAGAAAACAGGATTCTTCACTACAAGGATATTACCGGGTGGGAAATCCAGAGAACGCTCAATGAAAAAGCTGCCACTTTCAGGAACATAATTATTTATGAGCACTATTATGCAATCAATATTTTAACCCAGCATCACATGGGAAGAAATATAACAAGGTTGACACCGGATATCAAATGCTATGGAGCTTACGTACTGAATCTTGAATCCCACGATATAGAAACCATTCTTGCCAAAACAACAGTGATGTGCACTGGCGGTGCCGGACAGATCTATGCCAACACAACCAATCCTAAAATAGCAACCGGTGATGGTATCGCCATGGTATACAGAGCTAAAGGAAGATTGGCCAATATGGAATTCGTTCAGTTTCACCCTTCTTCACTGTATACAAGCAACAGGGAGGAAACATCATTCCTGATTTCCGAGGCTGTAAGGGGATTTGGTGCCATTTTAAGAACAAAGGATGGCAAGGAATTTATGCACAAATACGATGAAAGACTATCTCTTGCACCGAGAGATATAGTGGCAAGAGCGATCGATAATGAAATGAAAATGAGAGGAGATGAATTTGTTCTTCTGGACACTACCCATCTCGATCAGGAAGGATTTCTCGACCATTTCCCGAATATTTATGAAAAGTGTAAAAGCATGGGTATCGATCCTTTTAAGGATATGATACCTGTCGTACCTGCATGTCATTATATGTGCGGAGGAATTTATATCGATGAAAAAGGTTCTACTTCAATCAAAAGCTTGTGGGCAGCAGGTGAATGTACAAATTCAGGCCTTCACGGTGCCAACAGGCTTGCTTCGAATTCACTGCTTGAAGGACTTGTTTTTGGATATCGTGTTGCAGAAGATATCCTAAATTGTATTGATGATTGCCCATTAGAAAAAAATATACCTAAGTGGGATGCTGAAGGTACAACCAAACCTAATGAAATGGTCCTCATTACCCAGTCATGGAAAGAGCTGAAAGATATTATGAGCTATTACGTAGGTATTGTCAGAACGGATGTTCGATTAAAACGGGCGATAGACAGGCTTGGAATATTATATGAAGAAACTGAGGACCTTTACAATTCAACAACTCTGTCTCCACAATTGTGTGAGCTGCGAAACCTGATAACGATCGCATACCTTGTTACTTCAGGTGCCCAGATGCGTAAAGAAAGCAGGGGACTGCATTTCAATACAGATTACCCCGACAAATATTCGTATACTGAGACCATATTAATGTAATTTCCTTGTATGGAAATGATTGACAGGTTTGTAGCTGATTTTGCTTCTTTCGTTTGGGGATTACCTCTGCTCCTTTTATTGGTAGGAGGTGGAATATATCTTCTCATTCTTTCAAGGTTCCTTCCATTCAGATATTTCTTTCATGCCATTGAAATCCTACGTGGAAAATATGATGACCCGAATGATCCCGGACAGATCAACCATTTCCAGGCACTTTCAACAGCACTGGCAGCAACAGTTGGTATGGGAAATATTGCAGGAGTAGCCGTGGCCATAACCATTGGGGGTCCGGGTGCTATTTTCTGGATGTGGATCAGCGGCATAATCGGTATGTGTACCAAGTTTTTTACCTGTTCACTTTCAATCATGTACAGGGGAAATGATTCAGAAGGACAATTGCAGGGTGGTCCGATGTACTTTATAATGGAGGGCCTGGGAAAATCATGGAAGCCACTTGCCGTTTTCTTCAGCCTGGCAGGATTGGTCGGAGCCCTTCCTGTTTTTAATGTTAATCAGCTTACACAGGCCATTCGCGATATTTTGTTGGTACCAAATAACTTGTCCACAGGATTTTCATCTAACCTGGTTATCGGGATATCCCTGGCTGTAATTGCTGCAATCGTCATTCTTGGTGGTCTTCAAAGAATCAGTAAAGCGACCTCCAGGCTTGTTCCATTAATGGTATTACTGTATTTCTTATCAGTCTTAATCATATTAACGATTCACTTTGAACAACTTCCGGTTTATCTGAAAATGATCTTTACCGAAGCATTTT
>JABDPK010000229.1 GCA_013042795.1 Saprospiraceae bacterium
TATTGGACAACCCAGCGGTGAATTATTTGTTCGTTGGATACAACAGGCCATCTTCCATCCATTCATGAGAACCCATTCTTCAGGAGATCACGGTGACCAGGAACCATGGTCATTTGGTAAAAAATACCTTGATCATGTCAGGAGGTTTATAAATATCCGCTACAGAATTCTTCCTTATTTATATACAACATTTTACCAGTATCACAAGCATGGGACACCAATGTTAAGACCTACGGAGTTTATGCACCATGAAGATGCGAGTGAACTTATCAATAAGAAGATTGAATGTTATTTGGGTGACAACATCCTGTTTGCACCGATAGTTCAACCCGGTTCGACCGGAAGACTGGTCCATTTGCCTGAAGGAAACTGGTACGACTATTATAATCACAAATACTATACAGGCAACAAGGAATATTATATTGATGCTGATCTGGATAAAATTCCATTTTTTGTAAAGGCCGGAACTGTCTTCCCTGAATTTCCTCTGATGCAATATACCGGGGAGAAAAAAGTCGAGGAGATAACATTAAAGGTATTTGTTGAAGAAGGAGAGCACCAAAGTTATTTGTATTGTGATGATTATGATGGATATCAATATGAATCTGGAGAAAACAGGTACTCAAGATTTGTTGTGAAAAAAGAAGATAATTCGATTGAAATCCGACAGGAATTCAAATCTGAATATATTCCCCAACACGATCAGTTTAAATTAGTATTGATTGGATTGAAATACGGTGATAAGACTTTGGAAATGAGTGTAGATGACAAGGAATTTACTTCTTGTGATCCTGAAAACATCGTCCTATCCAGGGACTTTAGTAAATTTCTATTAAAACTTGTCTAACAATGGACGAGTGACAATCAAAAAGTTAAATATTGAATTTTCTTTAATATATCGGGGATGTTGTCTAATTTAGTTACATCAACTAAATAATATTAAAGATGTTTAAAGAATTCAAAGATTTTATCCTAACCGGAAATGTTGTTGATTTTGCCGTTGCAGTTATACTTGCCGGGGCAATTGGACTTGTTGTCAATGGTTTTGTTGACGATATTGTTATGCCAGTTGTAGGCCAGCTTACTGGCGGTATGGATTTCGCAGATATGAAGTATGTTCTTTCTCCTGCATCAACTGCAGCTGATGGATCTGAAATAGCTGAGAATGCCATCCGATACGGTAAGTGGATCAATACCATTATTAATCTGATCATTGTTGGTTTTGTACTGTTTATGATTGTAAAAGCATATAACAAGTCAAAAGCTCCAGCAGAAGAAGCAGATGCCGGACCTTCAGATATTGATTTATTATCTGAAATCAGAGACTTACTTAAAAAGTAATTATCAACAAACTGGAAATAATAACCGCCTGCTTTAAGTAGTATGGCGGTTATTTTTTTAATTCAAGGTCATCTGCATGGTAATTCCACCGTTGATGCTTGTTACAGGTGGAGATGTGCTTATATAGGGTTGTGTCGCACTATAGTCCATGAATATGCGCATCGTCAGGTTCTCATTTATAATATAATCCATAGATGGATTAATCGTAAGGGATTTCAATCCTCTGGAGGCATCAGGCGTTCCGCCGAAATCCAACTCATGTACCAGGGTAATATTATCACTATAACCTATATTCAGCAGGAAGGTCATATCATTACCCCTGGTTGAAGTCACATTTCTTCTTGAGCCTCCTCTCCTGGTATTTCCTGCATTATTGTTTTCATCAGGATTGGTACGTGATCTGGATCCTCTTCCTTTACTTTTTTTCTTGAGGAATTTTGAATCTTTAATGGTATATCCAAATCCGAATACATATTCAGTTCTTCTTGTTTCGGTGAGTTCAGAAGATGTATTAATTGATAAATCGAGAGTCCTTCCTTTAATATAAGAGAACTCAAGATTCAGGTCACTTTTTGTTTTCATGTTTATCCCGATCACCGGGTTAAACTGTTCATTGATCTGTACAAATGGTATTTCTAGCCTTGAATAATAGTTACCATTTGATTTCAGGTTTTCATATGGGTTCAGCCTGTTGTATTCTATATCAGAGTTGAAACTGTTGATCCGTAATTTGGCATTATAACCATGTTCGAGTGTAAAGCTGGAGAACTTGTCTTTGAACCAAGGTAATTTTGACAGACCATCATACCTAAGTTTCCAGTTGGGTTTTGGAATATAGCCCAGTGAACTTACATCGGACTCGAGGTCCAGGCTGACACTGTTGGGGTCTTTATTTGAATAAGCGGCCAGGAATGCAGGTACGACGACACTTGAACTTTGTTTACCATAGCCTTGAGCATATTCTACACCATCGACGGTATGCGATCCACTTTCATCGTTGGGTAATCTGTATGAGATGATCGTCCTGTTAGATTCAAAGACATCGAAAATGCCTTCCAGGTCGCCATCAAACAATGTATTCATGGCAAAATAACTGACCTCGAAAGATCCAATATCCCGTAAAGCCAGTTGCATGAATTTATCCATTGCGGGATCGAGACTCTTGTTTTTAAATTCTTCCGAGTGGTTTTTCTGGTAGGTCTTTTTCAGATCAATATCTATTTTAAAATCTTTCCAGGGTTCTATTTTAATTTTGGCTTCCATGTTTTGTGATTCTGTTTGAATCACTTCCTGGTTCAAACCCCGACTTTTTGTAATCCAGCCATTGGCGGCTGCTGATTGTAGCCAGTTATCCGGATTGGCAATGGATATGTCTGGTTGAAGTCCAAAAACAAAGCCCATGCCCGGAGAAGAAAAGTTGTCTGCAAGACCAATATATTGCGGTGTCTTTGTAAAGCCGGGAACGATAGTTGAAAAATCCTCCTTGTAATTAATTCTTACAGAACGTAGCGATAATAAAGGACGGACAAACAACTTTTCAGCCACAGAGGCTTCTCTTTCTTTATTTCGACCACGCCTGTTATCAGGATTGTCTGATGTGTTCTGGTCCCGCCCGATCTTTGTCTGGTCCTGGGTTCTGCTTCTTGATCTTGAAGAGGATCTTTTGGTCTTCTCAAGGCTTTTCAGGTATTTCGACTTGCCATATAATTTATCAAGATTAAAATTGGCTGTAATGGACCTGTTTTGCCCGTTTTGAATAATGGATCCCAGGCTATTGCCCTGGTCATCTATTGTAATTAAAGGACCTGCTGCCCAGTTATAGGAAGACCGGTACTGAGCCTTCACATCAATCCATTCCATAAACGGAATATACTTGAACGGCAAAGAGTAATTGACCGAAAGGTTGTGATTGTAATTGGTGTTACGACCAAAATCTCTCAGGTTATCCTGCCAGTATCTTTTGACTTGTCCCGGATCTGATGAAATATCCACTTCATTCCCAAATTCATCTACCCATGGCCTTTGTTCAGGTGTTTCAGCTACACCAATTTGGCGAAGTTCATCGATGTATGATTCGTTAAATGCTGAAAAATTAACTTTAATAGATTTGGTGAGATTCCAGTTGATGTCATATCTTCTTTCCCAGTCAAATCTTCTGTCTTCAAACTCAAAAGTAGGATCTTCAGGAACCCTGAACCTCCTGGTTGCAATGAACCTGTTGATATTAGAGCTGAATGCAAATGAATTTGGCAGAGGATTGAGGTTGATCTCCTTTATCAGGCTTAATGATTTTGTTTTTATCAGTTTTTTAAATGGTTCTATATAGCCTCCTCGTCTTGAATAGTTGTAATCGAGTCCAAGTTTATAGTCTTTGGAGTTATCTGCTTTAAGAATCGGGTCCCTGAAATTGATTTCAGTAAAAGCATAACTCAAGCTGATATTGGAAATATCCCAAGGTTTTGGTGTACTTGGCTTTTGAGGTCTTGATTGTTGTTGTGTTTTTGGATCTTGAGGCAGGGATTTATTCTGGGAAGAATTATCCGGTTTTTTCTTTTTACCTGTTGTTTTTTCCTTTCGGACATTTGTGAAATTAAAAGTCTTTATTGTTCTTATCGTCTGGTTTCTTGCAGAGATGGTATCTGCAAATTCAGGAGATTTATTCTTAACCAGGTCAAATTCATCTTCTACAGTTATATCAAAGTCGTACGCATCAAATTCCGGATTCCGGATTGATTTAGCATATTGTGCATAAAATGGAACACGCAATCCCCAGTGTTCTGGAAAAAACTTGCCCAGCTCAAGGTTGGTAGCAAAATCGTATTCTATGACTTCTTCCTTGGCTCTGTCATTCACTTTCTGGTCAAGAGCACCCCAACCCAGGCTCGAGTAACTACCTGCCGCAGATAAATTACCGAGATCTGCCATCTGAATGTCAAGTCTGGCCAGTCCGGCAACGCCTCCTCTTTCCTGTAATCCGGTCACTCGGAGTTCATTGACCCATACTTCCCCACAAAATCCTGTGACCGGGGCATCCGGTCTTTCAGAAATATTCCTGAGGCCTATCTGAATACCTTTAATTATCCCAAGATTCGGATTACCTCTTACAGTGACCCGATGACCTTCAGGAAGGTATTGATTTACGCCGATTGTATCGATAAAAATACTTCGGTATTCCTGGTCCAGGTCAGGAAGGTTTTCCAAAAGCCATTCATTATCTATAATAAAACGATCATCTTTCGAGACATTCAATACATTCCTGATCTTTTTGGTTTGAATAAGCAAATCCAAAATGAAATTGAACATATTTTCTTCTGGCCAAACAAGGTCCGGCAATTCAAGGCTGGATATATTGGCCAGGCTGTCTTCATTTGACAATTTCAGAGGAATTTCATATTCGTAATAATGCCTGTCAAAATCTTTTCCAATCCGCATGAATATGGATACATCCCCATCCTCCATCTCATTATCCTTTTCTTCGGCATGTACAAACATCTGCATCTTTTCAAAAACACGCAGATCAAGTTCAGTCAGTTTGTATATAGATATTTCACAGTCTTTCTGAAGTTCACAGAAGTTCAGTGAAATGGATTTTTCATCTTGTAGGACATTTGCGAACGTACTGAATAATCTTTCCTGTTTGATGCCTTTTGGCAACACATAGTTAAATGGCTGCTTGCTTTGGTTTTCTTCTATACCTACAGCATCGATCGAAAAATCCCCGTCAAAAACCCCATCGACATTGCAAACGCCCGGCAATCTTCTCCACTGATTTCTTACCAATTCAAACTCAGCCATCCTGAATGTTTTCTGTGTACTGAAACCGTTGACAAGAATTCGCATAAACTGGATTGAGCGGAAACCTTCAATACCATTGACAGACGCTCCTTCACTAAGCGGTATTCTAAAGCGGTACCATTTTTCCTCCTGGGAGTTCTGAGTGTTTGTTATTGCTCTTACTTCCCGTATAAACTGATTCTGGCTTGTATCGATTTCACCGTTGGAGTTCACAATTGGCACTTTATACTCGTAAAAACTTTCTCCTTGGTCTAATGATTGGTTATTATTCAAATCCTCTTTGTCAGGGTTGGGATTACCCCTTTGGAAAGTAGACTGCTGACTCAGATCCGGAGAATTACCTTGCGGGTTATTAAAGTTTTTGTACCGTGTTAAAAGATTGTCATCCTCGGTAAAACAATTATCAAAATCATTGAAATAACAGAAGTTATCTGCTGAGGGGTCATTGAAAACAGACTGTGGCAACGAGAATGAAGCTTCGACTTCATCGATATACTCCTGGAACTTCACTCTTTCTTGCTCATCTGTCAATCCATCAAAACCGAGATCTTGAGAAGTTCTGTTTGCATTATCAAAGGCGTTATTGGTTGGAATGTCCAGGGGTACATTTCCCCAACGAGTTGGTTTGATCGGAACAGTTTCATCCGGGGTCGGGATAGAGTTTTCATAAAACTGGATGTTATCGTGCATAAGGTCCTCGCTCACATTACCCAGATGGAATGTAATAAACCCGTTTTCATCAGGGATGTGTCCGCTTCCATCCGGTTTCTCCATAAACGGATTTAACAACCAGAACTCGATGAATTCATAATTGGCAGCCTGAAAGTCACTGTTTTGCATGTATCTCATGATTCCGGCCCAACGTGATTCCGGTTCAGCAAGAACCAGTTTTTCCTGGTCCCTGTCGTATTCCTGGATACCTGCTGAATAGACTGTACCTCCCGGGGGATCGAAGTTATATGGTCCCCTTTCATCAGGATAATAAGTCATATCAAATGTAAAGAGGTCAGGCAACTGTCCTTGTGGTAATTGCCTGTTGAATAGTTCCTGTTGATTGATAAACCTGGTATATGAATTATCACTATCGACATTGCTACGACGTGCGGCCCTATCTATCACATACCAGTTTAACCTGGCACGATTGGCACCGTATGTAAGATCATTGTTCAGTTGGGATTCAGGAAAGTCTTCTGTCTCAGGTACACTTGCCAGCACCCACCTGTTGGGTTGCGAACTTAGCGGAAATCCACTTACAGCACCTTCAAAGTCGTCAATACTTACAACACCGGAATTATCATCTGAACCATTTAAATTGACGGCGCCGGAATGACCTGGTTTTAATGCTGCCACTTCGGCTGAAAAATTGATGTTGGATTCTGCGTTTGTACTGTAAAAAGGCAGTTTGTCAACGGCCTTAGTTATCCATGGTGCTTCATTGCTGAAGTCCATGTCCAGGCCAAAGATCCTGTTGTTGATAGGGTCATCACCGATATTCACTTTTTCAGTAAATGGTCTTTCAAACAAACGGAGGTATGTACCTCCTATATAGAAATTGTCGTTGACTTCATATTCTGCACGCAATCCCAGCATGGTTTTTTGCTGAAGACTGAAGACCGAATTATCTTCATAAGATATATTGATGGGTGCTCCCTGCTGTAAATATGCTTCGTTGATAATTCTGACACGACCAATACCATAATCCACTTCATAGTCTACTCCTTCAGTAAGCAACTGGCTGCCTGCCCGAACAGTGACAGATCCCTGGGGTATATTCCAGGCGCCCAATGAGTATTCAGAAGATACTGTGGATTTGTATTTCCCGGCCATCACAAATTTGTTTTTCACAAGAATTTCTCTTGCAATCGTCACAGTCGTATCATATAGCTCCTGGAATTTATATTTTTCGGCGACGACAGGGTCCTGGAACAATGAATCAAGTGAGGATCCAAAGGGTTCAAGAACAGGGAAAACGATACTACCGCTTCTCGGGATCACAGTAATGCCCTGCACAAAGTCAAATATTCCGTCTGGTTGTGGGTCGTTCCTGCTATTCAGCCTATCCAACTGAAATATATTTAATAGCGGAATCCGGGGAAAGTCGGGTTCAGGAAGAAAGTTTTTTAATGATCCATCAGAGTCATCCTCATAAAAAATATTAAACTCAAAATCGGTTTGGTTAAGTTGATTTG
>JABDPK010000230.1 GCA_013042795.1 Saprospiraceae bacterium
CATCAGAAGTCGTAGTCACCGTCTGAACACCTTTGGCAATCCAGGTATTAATAACTGCATTGATTTCCGGAGTTCTGAATGTAGCCGGAACTATAAATGGTCCGCCTTTGAAATCCTGCCCATTATAACTGAAATCAATGTCATCAAAGCCTGTATTCTTATCTGACATTTTATTCTGATCTATGACCCAGAGGACTGTCACACCGTAACTGTTTATGAGTTCAAAGATCAACCCATAGGGTTTCAAACCGTTGGCTATGGTTTGAGGGACGACGCCCATATCAATGATCAATGATCCTGCAGGAACGACGGTCGGTGCCGCAGGTTGAAATGCAGGAGGAGCATATAATGTCTCCTTTTTTTCTTTTGAAAGGGTGGTTTCATGTTCAATTAAAATTGTCGATTTATAGTCCAGATCCGGAAAAAATGTCTGAAATATAAACAAGACAAATGTCAAGCTTGACCAGGATGTAAGTTTTCCCATTGTAAAATTGTTGTGTAAGTTTCGTTAGCTTATACGCTTAAAAATATTCGTATAAGGCTCTACATCAGTCGACGTGATTCCTCACATTAGGTAGGTTGAAATACATATTCTTATCCCGCATATCGCAGAACAAGAATGTTAGAGTAAAATCAGATTTGGGAATCTTTGTGTTTTGGTTATTGATGGATATTCAAGAATATCTCACCAGATTAACTCCATTAAATCGCTTTATGGAATAACCTCTAGATGAAAGGGAAATGAAAGGAACTTAACACCCATAACCCTGGTTTACCTACGAGATTGGTTCAAATATATATATATATTATAAATATTTGTAATGTGTTTTTGTTTTTTTTTCCAGCAATGCTTAAAAATTGCCGTTTGGGGTGCTTAAATGCAAAAAGAGACCCGGGAACTACCTCGGATCTCTTCAATTTTAGTGCTAACGAATAATCTTAGTCCAGCAATACCATTTTATAGTCTGCAGTTGCATTTGATGTGATCAAGCGCACATATACAACTCCTGAAGTATTGAGGTTTTCTCTTTCAACCTTATAGGTCTGTATTCCCGGAAGTGATTTCATATTATCTGTGTAAATCAATCTTCCGTTTACATCATAAAATTGCCATTCAACAATTTCTGTACCTGTTGTCCTGAATTCAATTTCGGTAGACTCAACCCACGGGTTTGGCCTGGCCGAAATAATCTGTACATTATGAGGTCCTTTGTTTTCGAGATGCAGCCCCATTATATTATTTGTTCCTTCGTATGATTCTGATGCTATGACAGAAGATGTAAAGCTTATTAATTCAGCACTGTTCAAAGTTCTGTTTGTCCTTACTACAAACTCAAACAATACTTCGTCCTCATCAATTATCTGTGGTTCCTTATTATGAAAACTGGTCGTTATCCATCCAGAATCTTTATGTGCCAAATTGAAATTCAGATCGACATCAATATCCAACGCCCCTGGTCTTACATCCAGAATCTCAACATCATCTGAGTCGAATTCTATTGTGCCTTGCCATCCACTGATGTTATTATAATTTTGACTGCTGACCTGGATTATTGAAACTTCATTTTCAGCAATCATCTGTGGTTGTATATTGAATGTCAACTGCTGCCCGCTATTTCTACTCTGGATGTCATCGTCTTTGAATTCCGAATGTGCAATCACACTTCCGTTCACATCTCCAGTCTTGATTCCAATGAAGTCAATATCCATATCAGATGATAGTTGATTGATAATATAGGTTTCAGGAATAACTCCTAACCATGGATCCTGGCTGTCAATAAAATGATGTGCAGCATCCACAAACCTCCAACTCGTATTATTCGGGAATTCATCGTAAACACCCAGGATCATTTTCCTGAGTTCGATCATATCAATCGTACTGACCTCATCATTATGATTAACATCGGCAGCAATCAGTTTATAAGGACTATCCAGCCTGTCATAACCAAGTACATGTCTTTGGATCATGATCAGATCCAGTGTGCTGATACCATTCAAAGGATCTGTATTTTTTGCTAGTTCGAGTGTATATGATCCACCCAATGGCATATTATCAAAAGCATATACCCCATCAGATCCTGTCATATCCTCCAGGTCCTGTACACCCAGCTGAACCATGACACCTTCGACTTCCTCATACTTCTCTGTATAAACTTGTCCTGATATATCTACAAGATTACTGTTTTGAGAGCAGATATTTACGGTATTGATATCCTGTATATCAACCATTACAGCGCAAAAATCCTGGGCCCCTGTGATTCTATCCGTTACCCATAACTCAATACTATTCAATCCCAGATCATCACAATCGAAGATGAGTGTTTTGATCAGTGTATCTGAACTCAAACTGAGCGTTATCGGGTTATTACAAGTATGAAAACTTCCACCATCAAAGAAACTGGCATTTAAAGCTATAGTCTCGCTATCATCAATATTGTCATTATCTGTATCTGTTGGTTCGACGTATGCCACCAGTCCATTCAGACATACCGGGCTTGGTGTCTTGGTATTGATAACTTCAAAATTCTGCGTGTCAAAATCCGAGTTGCCACAACCATCTGTCACTGACCACTCTATAGAGTAAGTTCCTATAAGGTAGACGCCTTCGATAATATTTGTATCTCCGACTGCTACGATATTATTGTCACCGTCTCTTACTGTATAAGTCCAGATCAGTGGATTATTGCAATCATCTGTCGCAGATCGTTCTATCATTATATCTCCACTGTCACAATTGATATTCCCGGATTCAAACTCAAGATCACCGGCTACATCCATGACTGGTGCCGCAGTGTTGATCAACTCAATTATCTGTGGCGTTGGAATTTCCCATTTTTCAAAGATACCATTGACCTGGCTACACCAGTTGATAACGGTCCAGGTTCTCTCTATAATTGCACATTCAGTGCCTCCGGGTGAAGCTTCAAATACTTCATCCTGGTAATCATAACCAAGGAGGCTGCATTCATCATCTCCTGCAGTATATATCGGGAATCCAAATATCGGATTAATTGCATTTAATGCTTCAGGTCTTAAATCTGATAAATCGCATGCCCCATTATCTATCGAGTAATTAATTGGCCACTGAATATTTGCACCGACAAAAGGTGTTTCATTGCCTATCATGATATGCTGGATACAACTTTGATATATATTTCCGGAAGGATCTCTAAGTACAAACTCCCTTGTTATTTCTCCAATCCCGCACTGATTAACATCATCAGATGTGACCTCTTCTACAAGCTGGGTATCTGCACAATTATCATTCACTACCGGGTTACCAAAACTCACCCCAAGATTTTGAAGATCATATGCTTCCCGACAATCAAGTGTCATATCTGTCGGACAGGTCATGCTCGGTGGTATTTTATCATGAACATGAACCCTTATCATACATTGATTGGTATTGCCTCCAAGATCAACGGCTCGAAGAACCACCATCAAATCTGTCCTGTCCACATCTGAACAACAGAAATAAACACTATCGCCCCAAAGGGTATCGGAAGCGACACAGAGTGTATCCATTCTCCTGATTTCAATCCTGTCCAGGCCACATTCGTCCCAGCTGCCCTCGTCAAATGTTTCTTTGAAGACTTCATTCATGCCTCCAAAACCTAAATTCACATCAACATCCTGGTCACAGATCGTAACTGGTTCCGTTCTGTCCCTTACCATAACATTCACAGTACAACTACTCGTGTTATAACAATCATCTGCTACGATATATTCGACAATATTATTTCCGGTTTGCAATTCGACCGGTCCGCCATTCTCCTGTAAAAGCCCTAATGGGTAATCTATCTTTACTGAAAACCCATTGCCGCAATCATCTACCGGCGATACCGGTGGCATCTCAACTGAAGCAGCACAATCATCATTGGTCGTGACAGTAAAATCAGATGGACATACGAATTCAGGTGCTTGATCATCTATAATCTCAATCATCTGGATTCCACCTCTTGAGTTTTCACCATTACACCACCATTCTCTCACCTCCCAGGTTCTCATTATTTTCCTGACACATCCAATCTGTGGCAACTCAAGGTCTGTATATAATACAACCGCACTGCACCCGACCTGGGTCGGAATATTTGTATCCACGCCTGTAAATGGACCAGGGATCAATGGTACACCGTTACCTGATCCGGTTAATGGACATATTATTGTAATTCCTGTTCCACTTCCGGTTATTGGACCCATACCTGTACCACTACCAGTAAAAGGATCACATAAGATTGGTACTCCGGATCCTGAACCTGTAGTGGGGTCCATAGGCCATGGCAGAGGAAACCCGTTTTGATCATATTCATAACGGTCATCACTACATCTTATAGGATCACCAGCAGCAACTGTTCTCTGATCAGGAAAAATGATATCATTAAGTTTTAATCTCTCTAGCATGATCTGGTGAGAACAGACATCTTCATTTCCAAATTCATCTACCGCTTTATATGTTCTTGTAATAATATTTG
>JABDPK010000234.1 GCA_013042795.1 Saprospiraceae bacterium
TAAAGAGAATCCTGATGACGATTGCACGCATTCCATTTATCCGGAAATTCAGGCTCAAACTCTACCAGATCGGTGAAGATGTTGTCATTACATCGAAAGAAATACGAAATCGCCCCTTGTCTTTTCATCTCAAAGCAGTCTCAACAACTATTGGCGCATGGGTAACCCGTTTTCTCACCGTCAACTTTATAATCCTGGCTTTGGTGGAAATGGACTTTGAATTTATGTCACAATTTCTTCTATACGCACGATCACAGACAATGTATGTCATTACTCAGTTTAGCCCCACCCCGGGTGGTTCGGGTGTAATGGAGCTACTGTTTTCCGGTTTTTTCAGTGATTATATTTCAAAAGGTATCGGTTCAATCGGTGCTTTGTTGTGGCGGCTGATTACTTACTACCCATATCTAATTATCGGTGTGATTATCATTCCAAACTGGATACGAAGAGTTATCAAACAAAGGTCACATTAACCAATTAACCAAACAGATCACCTTGTACAGCCAGGGCACCTTCATGTTCAAGCAGCCATCTTTTGACATTAATTCCGTATAAATATCCGGTCAGATCCTGGTTTTTACCTATAACGCGGTGGCAAGGCACTACAATCGGAAAGGGGTTTTTTGCATTGGCCATCCCAACTGCACGGACAGCCAAAGGGTTTTTTACCATTCTCGCCAAATGTGAATAACTGATCGTTCGTCCATAAGGCACTTTTTGCAGCTCCTTCCAGCAATGGATAAAAAAGGGGGAATGGATGTCAAATTGCAAAGGCAAATCGAAAGTCGTGCGTTCTCTCATAAAATACTGGACCAGCTGAAGTGCTGCTCGTGCAGTTAGTGCATTACCATGAAATTCTTTATCAGGGTGATCATGTGTGTGAACAATGGTCGTAATCGATTCTTCATTGGCAGACACGATCCAAAAACCAATATCAGATTCCACTATAGCATTGTATTTTTTAGTCTCAGACATGGTTTTCAATAAGCTATTTCTAATCTAATTGAAAAAAAATTAACACAGATGAAAAAAAGAATATAAATTTGCACCCGCTCCCCTGGGAGTATGAAAAAATTCGAAAACCAACTATTTTTTCAGGGCCGTGAAATAACATGGCCGTTTATGGTGCCTTAGCTCAGTTGGTAGAGCACAGGACTGAAAATCCTGGTGTCCCTGGTTCAATTCCTGGAGGCACCACAGAAACCCCGGCCTCGGTCGGGGTTTTCTTTTTTAAGGCCATTTTATATTTGATTAATTTCGGTTTAAGTGCAAAAGGAATTCAGAAATAATATTATCCTTCTTCTGGTCATCAATTTTGTCATTAAGCCATTCTATGTACTCGGAATTGATGCCCAGGTTCAAAATGCCGTTGGTGAGTCCGAATATGGAATGTACTTCGCCCTCTTCAATTTTTGCTTTTTGTTCCAGATCATCCTGGATTTTGGTATACAGAATTACAACTCACAGTATATATCATCTAACAGGGATGAAATAAGTTTAATGCTCCCGATTGTTCTTGGAGCTAAGATCATCCTGATTATTCTTTTTGCTTTTATGGTTTCAATAGGAGCCTTGTTAATGTCCTACCCCCTGGAATATTTCATACTTCTGGGTCTGATAGTGATGGTAATGGTTTTCCAATCCCTTTTTATCTATTTACGAAGCAACTTCTCAGCACTGGGGTTCTTCAGAATGGAAACATGGTTTTCTGCATTTGATAAATTTTTGATGATCCTGGTAATTGGTTACCTGTTATATGTTTCAAAGAATATTTCAATTACTTTATTTGCCGCAGGTCAACTTTTCGCTTTAGTTATTTCAGTGATTGTTGCTGTCTTTTTCCTAAGAAAAAAGGTTGTTTTTAAAATAAATTTCAACCTTGGAAAAATCAAAACCCTTTTAACTAAATCCTTCCCTTTTGCCATAGTCTTTCTCCTGATGACCTTATACACCAGAATGGATGGTGTAATGCTTGAATATATTCTGGATGACAATGCACGGGCCGCAGGTGTCTATGCCGCAGGTTTCCGTCTGCTGGATGCAGCAAACATGATCGGCTACCTTTTTGCCTTGCTGCTGTTACCTATGTTTGCCAATTTAATTGGAGAAAAAAAAGATGTAAACACCCTGACTTTTTCAGCAGCATCTCTACTTATTACGATTGCAAGTCTTATTTCTGCTATATGCTGGTTTTATTCATCAGAAATCATGAACCTCATTTACATTCAGGCCGACAATACATATTCAGAAGTGTTCAGGGTGTTGATGCTTAGTTTTTGGGCTATGGCTTTGTCATATGTTTTTGGTTCGCTGATTACTGCCTCTGGAAAACTCAGGATTTTCAATATGATCTTTGTTGTTGGTATTATCATTAACTGGACACTCAATTTAATGCTCATACCAGAAAAGGGCGCTTATGGCGCTGCTGTAGCAACCCTGGTCACACAATTTTTTGTTTTTCTGTCCCAACTGATTCTTGCTCGCAAAATGTTTGATCTGCATTTTAATTTTACCTTCTTCTCCAAAAGCTTGACCATTGTAGGCACATATTTTGCACTGTCTTATCTGATGCATCAATATTTAGCCATGAATTGGTTTCTTGAGATAATTATTATTACCATAATTTCCCTGGCAATATCATTTTTTATGGGATTTTTACGTTTATCCTTAAAACCGGCATAGCTATACTTAACTAAGGAATTCATGAATCAAAACGAAAGCCTTCTGGACATCTTTGTCCTTTTATATAAAAAGAGAAGACGCATATTGATTGCTTCATTTCTGGTAGCATTTATTACTGCTGCCGTGTCGCTGCTTCTACCCAATTACTATGAAGCCAGCACCTTGTTTTATGCCGCCAGTCCGGATTTAGCTCAACCTGTTTCTATTGATGACAGGAAGATATATGGATCAGACAGTGACCTGGACAGGCTTTTTTCTATTGCACAATCAAATGAACTTAAATCATACCTTATTTCTGAATTTGATCTCTATGATCATTATGAAATTGATTCAACAAGCAAAAAAGGAAAAGAAAAACTTCTTCTGAAACTGGGTAAGCTTTACAATACAAAAAAAACCAGGTACGATGCTATAGATCTTGCAGTTGAAGATACTGACCCTGCATTTGCCGCGGACATGGCCAACCAAGCAAGGGCCAGGGTCAATGATCTGGCCATGAAACTCATTCGTAATAGTCAAAAGGCAGTTATTGCTGGCTTGAAAAAAAGTGTTGCTGATAAAACAACCTACTTGAAGTTCCTGAATGATAGTCTCTATAACTTGAGGAAAAGGCACAACATCTTTAACACAGCTTCCCAGGGAGAAGCATATGGGACAAGCATTGTCAGCCTTGAAGGTAAAGTACAAAACCTGTCTTCTCAAGTATCTCTGTTAAAAAAATTAGATGGCCCTGTCGATTCCATTAATGTGCTTGCAGCCAAATTGGCTGGCACGCGCAATCAGCTGAAAACCCTAAAGCAGAACATCAAAGACTATAACGAAGGTTATCCTTCTATCATAAGTATTGAACAAGAAAGAAAAGAGTTCAATAATCAACTCTTGTATGACAAAGAACGTTTGTCCAAACTTGAATCTGCATACAGCTCTGATATTGAAGCTGTTCATGTCATTCAACAGGCCGAAGTCCCGGTTATTAAATCGCGACCTAAAAGAAGCTTCCTGGTGATAGGTGCAGCTTTTT
>JABDPK010000236.1 GCA_013042795.1 Saprospiraceae bacterium
AAAAGAATTGAACAAGATGGCTCCGGATAGCGCTTTAATCAAGCTGCTAAGATCACTGATTCCTGTTTTTGTTCTACTTCTTAGCGGGCTTATTATTTCGTTTTTGATAAGTATTAAATAAACAGGAGAAAGCAAAAATTTAATTTTCAGTTTTGCATTATTGTTAAATCCCTGCACATTATATAATGGCACAATAAATTGCAGTGAATAGACAACCCTGGCTATGAAAGAGATTAGAATACTACTGCTTATAATTCCAGCTATTTTATTCTTTTCTTCCTGTTACCAAACGATCATTCTGGTCGATGCAAATAAGATTGAATATCTCGGGGAAGATCAAGAGACAGATTCTGTCATTTTATTCAAAAGTTACTATTCAGATAATGCCATCGAATATCTCATTTTTGAAATGGATCTGCAAAACAATAGTGAGAAGGTAATAGAATTTTCCTACGAGGATATTGAATTAATATTTCGAAGCAATAAAAACGATGAAGTACTTATCATAAATCCTTTATCTAAAGAGGAATTGATAAATAACCTGGCACGTGATCATAAGGAAGCAAAAAAGAGGAAACGAGAAGGCAATATTTTAGGTGTAGTTTTTTTCGGTGTAGGTGTCTTTCTGGCTGGCACCGATATAATTGAAGCAGATGCAGTTTCTGAACTTATAAGTGACATAGTTTATCATAATGATAACTTCAAGGTGCTTATTGGCTCTATTGAAGATCGTAAGCAATATGTTAATGATTGGGTTATTGGAAATGAAAAACTAAATCCGGGCGAGCAAGGAAGCTGGGACATCCTGTTTCAAAGACAATCGAAAGAAGGGGATGCGACTTTTATTTTTGAGCTGGAAGGGCAGAAGTATACACAAGAATACAGATTGTTTTTTGTATCCAGGAAAGTACCCAAGTAGTGTCATGGATTAGAAAGGAGACAACAAATCCAATTTTATAAAGTCTTTATTCAGCCAGTTCAAAAAACTTTTCCACTTAATGTTGAAAACTATTTTTCACAAATGTTTTCTTTCATTTGATATTAAAAACATATTACACATATTTGTAATCTGTTTTAAAATAGTCAGATGAAATTCGATACCACTCAAGTTAATTCAAACACCCAGGAAACATTTGCAGAAGCAGAAGTAATTGACCTGGATGATATATCCGGGTCAAAAATATATACCTCAGAAGAAGTGCTGACTCAAAGCCTTAAATATTTTAATGGGGATGAGTTGGCTGCTAATGTATGGATCAACAAATATGCCCTGAAGAACCTCCAGGGAGATCTCCTGGAAAGATCCCCCGACGATATGCACAAACGCCTGGCTTCTGAAATAGCCAGGATTGAGAGAAAATATCCTGATCCAATGAAAGAGAAGCAAATCTATGATTTGCTTAAGGATTTCAAATATCTAATTCCACAGGGAGGGTCTATGTCTGGAATAGGCAATAACTTCCAGGTATCCTCACTTTCGAATTGCTTTGTCATTGGAAATAATGCAGACTCCTATGGTGGCATTATGCAAACCGATGAAGAACAAACCCAATTGATGAAAAGAAGGGGCGGGGTCGGCCACGACCTGTCACATATACGGCCTCTTAACAGCCCTGTGAAGAACAATGCCAGGACTTCCACCGGTATCGTTCCTTTTATGGAGAGATATTCAAACAGCACACGGGAAGTAGCCCAGGATGGCAGGAGGGGTGCTCTGATGCTTTCAATTGACGTAAAGCATCCGGATGTTGAAGACTTTATCGATGCGAAGCTTGAAAAAGGAAAAATTACAGGAGCTAATATTTCTGTCAAGATTGACGATCGTTTCATGGAAGCTGTGGAGAACGGACAACAATACCAGCAAAGTTTCCCGATAGGGAGCGTTGACCCGGCAATCAGAATCAACAAAGATTCAAGAGTAATCTGGAATAAATTGGTGAAGAACGCCTGGCAATCAGCAGAACCTGGTATACTGTTTTGGGATACTGTTATCCGGGAATCCATTCCGGACTGTTACAGTGATCATGGTTACACAACAGTATCAACTAATCCATGTGGAGAAATCCCTTTATGTCCGTATGATAGCTGTAGACTACTTGCAATCAATTTATATAGTTATGTAGATCATCCTTTTACAAACGAGGCAACATTTGATTTTGACAAGTTTTGTGAGCATGCAGGTTTTGCACAACGCATCATGGATGATATAATAGACCTGGAAATTGAGAAAATAGATTCTATTCTTGATAAGGTTACCAAAGACCCGGAACAGGACAGAATCAAACAAACGGAATTGCGTTTGTGGAAGAAAATAAAAAAGAAGTGCATTGAAGGCAGGAGAATGGGTATCGGGATTACAGCCGAAGGAGATATGTTGGCGGCTTTGGGGATGACATATGGTTCAGATAAGGCGATTGAATTTGCTGTCCGGGTCCATCGCAGCCTTGCTTTAAATGCGTATTCTTCCTCGGTAAACCTTGCAAAGGAAAGAGGCGCATTCGAAATCTATGATTCTGGCAGTGAACATCAAAATCCATTTATACAAAGGATCAAGGATGCTGACCCCGAGTTATACGAAAGAATGGAAAAATTTGGCAGAAGAAATATCGCTCTATTGACCATTGCACCAACAGGTACGACAAGTCTCATGAGTCAGACATCCTCTGGTATTGAACCTGCATTTCTGATCTCATATAAAAGACGTAAGAAAATCAATCCACAAGAAGATCGATCGGTTTCCAGTTTTGTTGACCAAAATGGGGATCACTGGGAGGAATACAATGTCTTCCATCATAAGTTCCTGGACTGGTTAAAGACACGGTCGATTGATATTTCAAAAGCTTCGGGATTATCCCAGGATGAATTGAAAAAACTCATCGTAAAATCTCCTTATCATCTTGCGACCTCAAATGAAATAGACTGGGTTCAGAAAGTAAAAATGCAGGGGGCAATTCAAAAATGGGTGGATCATTCTATCAGTGTAACTGTCAATTTACCCAATGAAGCTACGGTTGAATTGGTAAATGAACTGATGATTACAGCATGGAAATCCGGATGCAAAGGCATTACAATATATCGTGATGGATCAAGGGACGGCGTTTTGATATCAGATAATGAAAAAAGTAAGACCAAGGGGTTTGAAATCAACAGGCCACCCAAGCGACCAAAAAAGCTTAAAGCCACAGTCATGCGTTTTAATAATCTTGACGAGAAATGGATTGCAGTCGTCGGTGTCCTGGACGGAAAACCATACGAAATATTTACCGGTCGTGCTGAAGATACTTTTCGTCTACCTGCATTTATCAATTCGGGATTAATTCTTAAAGCCAGGACTACCGACGGAAACAGGTATGATTTCCAATACACAGATAAGGAAGGATATAAAACAACGATTGAAGGCTTATCCAGATCATTTAACAAGGAATTCTGGAATTACGCAAAACTTATTTCAGGCGTGTTAAGACATGGTATGCCTATTCAGTTTGTTGTGGATCTTGTTTCCAGGCTAAATCATGAAAACGCACACATACATTCATGGGCCAATGGTGTCACAAGGGCATTAAAAAGTTTTATTCCCAATGGAACAACCATTGAAAAAGCAGCTTGTGAATCCTGCGGAGAAAAGGGAGGATTACATTATAGTGAAGGATGCCTGATCTGCAATCAATGCGGGCATTCCAAATGTAATTGATATTACTTCTTTGTCAGAGACAAATTGATCACAACAGCCATTAACAACCATATGATGAATGTTTCACCGTTAGTCATTTCATAGGTTGAACCAGCTAATCCTGCAATACCCAGGAAAATATATACGACAATCGGAGATACCAATAAGGATATTAAAAGTTTTGTGATCGTGGCTTTATAATCCATTTTCTTGTGTTTTGTTTGAATCAAGATACTCATTAATTTCTGGAATTTTATATTGTGTATCCCGTCAATTATTGATCTGTCTGGCCTCAATCAACAAAAGCCTATTTGAATCTTTCATAAATATTGAATGTTCTTTTGGCACATGAATGAATAGTGTTTGGTGATTATTGATTATTTTATCCAGTCAATAAAACACCTCATGAAGCCAAGCCACACCATACCTGCCAACATGCTTGATGATGTCAGAACGGTCCTCAGGGTTGTGTTTGGTGATCTTGACTCAGAAGAATTAGAGTCTGTAATTAGTCATTCATTATGGCTCCGAATGAAATCAGGTGATTGTCTTTTTAAAAGGGGCGATGTAGGCGGAGAATTATTCATAGTTATCCATGGCAAACTGAGTGTACAGCAGGAGCTAAACAATCAAAAAGTTAAACTCAAGGAATTATTCAAAGGGGAGATAGTAGGGGAAATGGCCCTCATTTCCGAGACAGAAAGGAATGCTGATGTCGTAGCCTTGCGTGACAGTCATCTTATTTCAATTTCAAAACAAGAATTCGAAACGCTTTACCTGAGGCACCCGGCTATCGGTCTCAGCTTATCCAGAATGATTATTCAACGATTGCAGCCTCATCCGAAAGAAAGGCAAACCAGGATGATCAGGAATGTTGTATTATATCCCGGTAGTAATGAAGTGGATACAAATCATTTGATAAATCAAATTGAAGTCCATTTCAAAAATAATCGTGTACTGATCGTTAAGGATAAAAGTGAACTCCGGGTTCCAGAGAAGGAACACACACAGGCTTCATGGATTCGTGCATCTGCCCGTTTGGCGAACAAGTATGAATTGATATTTTTTCTGGCTGACAGACAATTAACAGATTGGACAGAATTCTGCCTGGGTCAGGCAGATGAATTACTCATTCTGTTTGAAGCAGGGAATGGTGGATCTTTGAATATTGATGACTTGTTTTCCAAAGAAACCTTAGCTCAAAGTTCTGTCGTAATTCTACATCCTGCACAATCAAGATTACCAAGTAATACAAATGAATTAACAGGAGATCTGACACCTGATAATATATTCCATATAAGGAAAGGAAATTCCAGGGACTTCAGGCGTCTTATGCGTCATTTAAACCAGGAAACCACGGGTCTGGTTCTTGCAGGAGGTGGAGCCCGGGGTATGGCTCATTTAGGGGTGTGGAAAGCCATTAAAGAAGCTGAGCTGGAGATTGATATGATTGGTGGTGTAAGTATGGGTGCTTTCCTTGGGGGAGTTATGGGATTCGATTGGGAATTTGAAATGATATACGACATCTGCAAAGAAATCTCTGTCAGTAAGCCTTCGAGCGATTATAATCCTGTGCCTTATGCTTCATTTATCAGGGGAGTGAATCTTGACCGAATACTAAAGAAGTATTACCTGGCCAATGATATTGAAGATTGTTGGATTCCGTTTTACTGTATTTCTTCTGATCTGTATAATCTTCGTCCTTGTGTTCATAAAAGTGGAAACATGTTCAAGGCCATTAGGGCCAGTGGTTCCTTGCCCGGTATAGTTCCGCCGATTCCTGTGGATGGCAGATGGCTTTATGACGGAGGTGTTTTCAACAACTTCCCTGTTGATATAATGGTCCGGTCCGGTATACAAAAGATCATTGGTGTCAGTTTTCTGAGCATAGAAGAGTCAAACACATTGCATGAGGATATTCCGACGGTCAGAGATCAATTCAGGTATGGCGTTTTAAAATCCAAACCGGAGTACAGGATACCTTCTATGGTAGAGACCATTATGCAAAGCACTGTGGCCAATAGTTATCAAAAACAAAAACAAGCAGAAAAACAAGTAGACTTCCTTGTTGCCCCTGATGTATCAGAATACGGTCTGCTTGACTGGAAAGCATTTAAAAAGGTCGTCGATATAGGATATAGAGAAGCCATCAAGGTTATTAAGGGAAAGGAATAAGCCCAGGTATAATACCCGGGCTTTTACATTGAAGATTTAAGGCAATTTATATCAGGATGTAGGAGACAGGAACAGAATACTTTCTTGTATTCCTGGCACTGTATTCTCCGACCCGGTAATATTCTTCTTCATATTCTTTTGATAAAATCAAAACAGTATCCTTTCCGGTTACCATGAAGTCTATATTATAGAGATCTCCGTTTTCCGAAATTAAAAGATCTGTAAAAATTGTAGCAGCATCCTCCATGTTTACAAAGTCGATTTCATCAAGGTAATGTTCAATGATTTTATCGGTTTCTGAAGGTGTTTTTATGGAAGTAGAATCTGATAATGATGCTGATGTCAATGAACCTGCAAGTAAGAGGCTCAGGAATAGGAATTGTAAATGTCTCATAATTCAATGTTTTCAAATTTGGAATAAATACACCTCTACAACGATGAAATTCAGGGTAGGTTACAGTTGAATAGACCAACAGCGATTTTATTTCTACCAACTGAAGAGAAATGATCATTAGAATATAACACCATGGAGAAAAAGCCGATTGGTATATTATAATGTTCAATGAACAATCCGGCTTCGATAGTGTCTTGTTTGTATGAGAAATATCGTGGTCATAGGTGGTTCATCGGGGATTGGCAAAGAAATCGTTCAAATCCTATCCAACGCAGGAAATGGTGTCTTTGCAACTTACAGGAACACAACGCCTGAAATCTCAAGTGGTAATGTTGAATACCAGTTTTTGGATGTGACGGAAGATGAAATCAAGTTGAATCTTCCTGATGAAATTCATGGAC
>JABDPK010000237.1 GCA_013042795.1 Saprospiraceae bacterium
AATTTCTGCCTGAGTTCATCGAAATGATATCTCAATTTATCTGTGTTCCCAAACCACTGGAAATGAACCTGGCCAAGTTTTCTCGTACCCAATATTTCGGTTTTGAATCCTCCTCTAGACATCCAGAATTTAGCAGCACTGGAAGCAGCAGCGACGACTGAACTTTCTTCGATCACCATTGGAATACAATATGGCTTGTCATCTATTACAAAATTGGGTGCAACACCGTATGGCATCGGGAAATTACTGATCGTATTCTCACTAAAGTTGTCAAGGATTTTTTGCTGTTCCTCGTTTGAATGCCAATAACTCATCAATTCCCACATCACAGATTCAGGATCCTTGAAGAAATTCTCAACGATCCATTTGATCTTTCCTCGCTTATTAAGTTTTGAAAAGCCGCTTATGGTTTTTTTATCAAGCATCAGCCTTCATAGGTTTTAACGTCAAGAAATGCATGTGCCATTTTTAAACCTTCTATTTGCAAGATCACATGACGACGAAGAGCCTCATAGTCCAGGGCATATTTCAAAAAAGAAGAAGCCTGAGCATAAAATGAAGGATGCGAGCACTTCTTAATGAAATAATAACCATCAAGGAAATTCCGAATGCCTCCCGAAAAAATGATTTTCTCGCATTTAATGCCTGACGGGTTTTTACGCTTTATTTGTTCTATCCATTCAAGCATCTGTTCACAACTGTGTCCCAGGTTGAAAACATCCTTATATGCATTGAGTTTAATTTCATCGGACCGCAACAATTCCAGTTTGGAGAAATTGGTGCCGCCAAATCCTGCCAGGTCAACTGCTGCCAGTGGAAGTTGCATTAATTTTCTGAGGCTTTCAGGGCCAAAACCCTGACCTACTTCTTTGACGATGACAGGATAATCAACGACTTCCAGGAGCTTGCTTATAAGATTAAATGGAGATGTTTTAATTCTGTCTCCTTCCGGCTGCAGCCATTCCTGTAATGGATTTATATGAATAATCAGTCCGTCTGCCCTGAGTTTACTGATAAGTTCATCTATCCTGTCAAGTGCTTTTCTCTCAGTTAACTCCTCAATTTGTGCAATTCCGAGATTGACAAAAAGAGGTTGGTCTTTCATCTGGTCGCGAATATCAAATTCCTCTATCCGTTTATCTTCATAAAGTAATTGGCGGCAAGATCCCAGGCCCATACCCAGGCCAAATTCACCACAAATTCTTCCCAGGTTATGGTTGATCCTTTTTGCTTTTTCTGTCCCGCCAGTCATGCTGGATACCCATATGGGATATTGCATTCTTTTGTTCAGAAATCCCAGAGAAATATCCAGGGTATCATCCGGATGGCCTTTCAACATGGGTTCATAATAAAACCTGGCATCAGCCTGGGTAACAGCTACAGCAGATTTAAAGGCAAGATCTATATGGTCTTCCTTACGTGAAGAAGCCTGGTTATCAGCTTCTTCCTTAAGTTGTGGCCCTGTATTATTTCCCAAATTTTATGAATTTATAAAGCTTTAAAAATACTAAAAGCAAAGTAGCACAACGTTGTAAACAGAAAAATATGGCTTAAAGTTTGACACTACATTCACTTAATACAGGCGATTTATGAAACTTATACTATCAATTTTAATATTGTGTCCATATTTTTTATCTGCTCAGAGCCCTGAAGTCATTAAAATATACAACAAGGGAATCGAAGCAGCTTTACTAAAAGATCACAAGGAGGCCATTAAATATTACAACGAAGCATTATTGATGGATCCACTCTATCCAAAAGCGTATTATAACAGGGCCAATTCCAAAATGGGACTCGGTGACTATATCGCAGCAATCAAGGACTTTTCAAAGTGTCTGAAACTTGAACCGGAAAATGCAAAGGCCAATTATTATAAAGCCTATTGCCTGATGCAGTCAGATCAGAAAAAAGAAGCCCTTAAATATTTTTCAGCGGCTATCAAGTATGATCCTTCTCTGTCCAGGGCCTATTATTACAGGGCCTATATTCAAATGAAAGACAATAACTTTGACCATGCCATCAGGGATTTTAAAGAAGCGACCAATAAAGATCCTGAAAATGAAAAAGCATATTATAACCTTGGGATCTGTTACCTCAAAAAAGATGACCGGGAAAAGGCTCTTAGCCAGTTTAAAAAGGCTCTGGCACAAAACCCCAAATATACTCCGGCACTTATGGAAACAGCTAAACAATCCTATAAACTGGGACAGTTTGAAGAAGCGATCAAATACAGCACGAATCTGACAGCACTGGAAAAGAAAAACAATTTGGCACACTATTACCTGGCGATGTCATACATGAAAACAGGAAAACTTGATGAAGCCGCACATACTTTTGATTATCTCATTTCAATAGATCCTGATAATGAAACCGCGATGGTCAATAAAGCAGTTATCAGTATCAAACAAAAGGATTACAACCAGGCAGTACATGATTATGGAAAACTTATAGCTTTTGATAATGATAATCCCAGGTACTATCTCAACAGGGCTTTGTCATTAATGCAAATAGAAGAATGGGATACTTCATTGAACGATCTCACCAAGGTCATTAAACTTGACCCTGAACATTCAGAAGCTTATTACAACAGGGCCAATGTATATTTCCAACTCAAGGAAAATGACAAGTCCTGCTCAGATATACGGCAATCTGCCAAACTGGGATATGAACCTGCATTTAATTATGTCGCCAGCCTATGCCAGAATTAAAAAGAGGCTCTCTTCTTGAGAGCCCCCTTTTAAGTTATTTTTTCAGGTTATATCTGAAGCCGATATAAATCATTTTTCCAAACAATGGTGCGTATACCAATGAACCATCAAAATACTGCCCAAAGGCATCTTCCGAAGCTATAATAGCATCCCGCTGCTGATAATCAAGCAGATTCTCCCCTCCAAGATAAATCTCGAACAGATCACCTTTCCATCTCTTGCTGATCTGGGCATTCAATATCACATAGTCCGGGGACATATCAGGGCTTTGGTAGGCTTTCGGATTAGCACTGGTATCAGGTATTCTTTGTGATCCACGCCAGTTCCTTGT
>JABDPK010000241.1 GCA_013042795.1 Saprospiraceae bacterium
AAAAAGAACAAGCCAAGGAACATGATGATCTTGGATAATTGGCTGACAGATTTGAAATCGATTATATCTTTAGATGAAAGACATTTGTAAATAAGGTAAATATTTGGAAGTAGCAGGGTCAAAATAAATACGATTATCAGCCAGATATTTCCTTTAAAACTTATTGTACTATAAAACCATCCACTTAAAACAGAAAGTAATGCGAACCCAAAAAAAGCTGCGACAATTTTTGCTTTCTCAACTCCCCATGCGACCGGGAGTGTATGGACACCAGATATGGTGTCTCCATGACTGTCTTCAATATCTTTGACGATTTCACGTACCATACTGATACAAAAAGCAAACAACCCAAAGAAGATAAACATGCCGATGAGATTATAATAAGCATTCAAATTATTCAGCTTTTGTATTTCAAGTGCTGGCCATTCTGCAACAATCAGTATCATGAATACCATAGTTGTGAATAGAGACACCAGGATATTACCCAAAAGAACCGTTGATTTCAAATGAGAGGAATAAAGGTATAGCAATAGGGTAGCCGCAGCATATATCAAACTTAATAATGGATTCCCGATGGAGTAAGCTATGTACAATGCAATAAAAAAACCTGCAAGACTCAATGAATAGTACAAAATCAACAATGAATGCTTATTGTTAAAGCCTTTGCTTTTTTTGTTGATATCATCGTTTTCAAAATCAAAATAATCATTGACCAGGTATCCTGATGCTGTAATTAAAACAGTACAAATGACAAATAAATATAAGAGACCTCCATTATTTAATCTTAAGTCATTTTGTAAAGAAGGCGTAATGACCAGGAAATAAAAAGTCAGCTGGGATAAAATTACGAGTAGCAGATTGACAGGTCGAAGGCTCGACAATAAGGTCAGCATAGAATTTCACCTATTGGTTCTCTCTCCATTCATATACCCATTTGGCCTGTATGAGTTCCAGGTGACCTTCACTGCAATCTTCCCGTTTTCCGACAAAATTCGGAATTTCAAGTATCCATTCAATGAGGTCAGTAAACCGGATACGATAGATCTGGCTTTCACCAAACTCATCACCAAACTTATCATATAACTGAATGGCTATATCTTCATGATCGGGCCATTCAATAGGCATGTTGTTAAAATCGTCAAAGCTCATTTATCTTAATGTTCGTGTCCAATAATATTTTTCTGGTCTGGTATTGTGACCTCAATCACTGCATCTTCCTTCAGAATGATACACTGGCACCCCAAACGTGATTCCAGTCTTGGGTCTATAGCCCTGTCAATAAAGTCTTCTTCCTTATCAGATATTTCTTCCAGGAAATCCTCGCCTTTGTCAACATATATGTGACAGGTTGAACATGCACATACGCCACCACAATTGTGATTTAGATGTACGTCATGATCTTCAGTGATTTCGAGGATTGAATATCCTGCCTCTGCGTTCTCAACCACTTTACTTTCTATTTCAGGGTCTTCAAACCTAAATGTGATTTTTGCCATTTATACTATTCTTGAATTACTTTCAAATTAACTCCAAACAAATGAAATAGGTTCATCCTAAAGTCAGTTTTATAATTATATCCTTTTCAAAAATAATGTAATATCTTACTGTGAAGATTGTCGTAAAATTCTTGAATGGCCGAAGATAAAACAATAAAAGAAATTAAAAATTATAAGTTCAGAGAGCTAAATGTATACTCTTCCACGGAATGGCTAGCTGATAATAAGAAAAAATACAGGCAAGTCTTTAATAGTCAGAATTGCACCTATATCTACGCAGAACTCGCTTTTTACAACAAATTATTTGATGAGAAAGCATGGAATGTTAATGTCCAGCTTAAATGCTACGATGCCTCTAAACGTAAAAAGATATGTAACCTTGAATTCAATAAAAAAGTAAGCAAGCAGGATAACATAGTATATATACGTGAAGGATGGGGTAATAAAAAAGAAGGATCATTCTGGAAGAAAGGCACCTACTACTGGGAAGCATGGATAGAAGATGAAAAGATTGCATCCAAATACTTTTATGTTGATGATTATGGGGACGAATGGGATAACCTGAGCAATAATAAACTGGAACTTCAAGCCATGAAACTATATGAAGGCTCCTTTGAAGATGTCAAGGAAAATGAGCGCAAGTATCTGAAGGTGTTTTCAACTGATCATACAAGGTATGTCTATGCTGAACTTAAATTCAGCAACAAGGATTTAACACATAACTGGAACCTGGAGATATTTCTGAAGTTTTATAATCACGCACGTGAATTAAAAGGACAAGTCACAAAACTTGTAAAGATCAAATCAAATGAAGATAAGATCAATGTTTCTGCAGGCTGGGGTAGTAATATAAAGGGATCATGGCGAAAGGGCTACTACACAGCCGAACTTGTCATCATGGATAAACTTATCGCTGTTACACCATTTGAAGTTGATTTCGATGAGATTGAAGGCGCTTCACCTATCCAGATATTCAGCGGCGATAAGGCCATGTTATTGCAACCGGATTTCAAAATTGAACAAAGTTATGATGAAGTACTGGAGAAATTCGAATCACTCATAGGACTTCAGACCATCAAAAAACAGATTTCGGATCATTCCAGGTACATCAAGTACCTGCAATTAAGAAAGGAAAGGGGATTGAAGGAAGAAGATGATATAAACATCCATTCCGTCTTTACTGGTAATCCGGGAACAGGAAAGACGACGGTCGCAAAAATGATGGGTGCTATTTATAAAAAGATGGGCTTGTTGACTAAAGGCCATGTGCATGAAGTGGATCGAAGTGATTTGGTAGGAGAATATATAGGGCAGACTGCCCCGAAAGTAAAGACCGCCATCAGCAAAGCCAGGGGAGGTGTGTTATTTATTGACGAGGCCTATGCACTGGCACGATCAAATGACGACAGTAAAGACTTTGGTCGCGAAGCCATTGAAATACTGGTAAAAGAAATGTCTAACGGGCAAGGAG
>JABDPK010000242.1 GCA_013042795.1 Saprospiraceae bacterium
TGCCTGATCATATAATCAGAAATAAATTACTAAATAATAAAAAAGATACTTCATTAATCAGAGCAATTAATTGGAATGAATTTTATCTTTCTGATTGTAATTTTGATCTCTACGCATGGAAAACAAACCCGACTTTCACAGAATATTTGCTTGAACGAATTGGAATACAATTAGACAAAGACAATATTTCTGACGGCTTATCTGATCTAATAATAGAACTTGCCCACCAAGCAACAGATTTTGCAAGAATATTTGAGACTAATCAATTGAAAATCCCTGGATGTAACGAAGCAAGTCAATTAAATGCAATTCTAGACAGACTTGAACAGTCTTATTCTGATGAAGACTGGGAGAAAGCTACAAAACTTAAAAACGAAATAGATATACGAAATAGATTGCGCTGTCTAGATTCTCCTTCAGGTTTATACAGTAGAGATATCGTAACTCATTGGTATATTGATCCGTGTATAGACAATGCATTAGCACGTTATAATTCATTGAAATATAATGCTGAAGAATATTTCGACCTCACCCTCAACAACAAGCCGATCAGCAAATGGAAAGAAGAATGGCCAGACCACAACTCTATCAAGATCGTCGAAGGCAATGGGAAGATCAAATTTGGCTTGGATAAAGTCAGTCCATTGCTTAAAGACGAAATTGAAAAAGTACAATGGCGCGAATGCAGGCAGCCTGTACACCTGGATATGACAGCCGAAATGGATGTTTACAGGCAATGTGTTGAAAATGGAGAATACAGTCTAGTCGCCTACCAACGCGCAGACTTTACACAAACTTCACAACTGGATCCGGATTATGTGTATCAGTTTGATTACCAGGTCGTGAAAAAAGACGGTTCTGTAATTGTACCGACCGGATCACCAATTTATGTCCAATGGTGGAAGGACGATCCGGATGATATCAAACCACCGGAAGTGATTCAGAAAGAAGGTATGGTCACCCTCGAATGTTTTCATGGGGAAGGCAGCTACACAGATGGTTATGAATTTGAAAGCAAAGAAGTGCAGAGAGAAGGTGAAACAGGCGTAGATAAACCACATGTCAAACCAGATATTTTTTTCTCTGATAATGTATTTACATCCGGGACATGGTCGACTAGTCAAGGGTACAAAATCGCAGATGTTTATGATTATGGTCAGACAACAATAGACCAGGTCACCAAAATGGTCGCACAAAATGATTCAGGTTTTACAAGGTCAGGGACACCGCAGAAAGGACACACCTATGGATATTATACGCTTGACGGAACATTTGTTTTGCTTGAGATCCTCAATACATATGAGAAGCCATACAATCACTACCATCTGAATGGAGTAGAATTCAAATGGCGCACAGGAGATCCTTCGAAAGCTTCCTCTGCAAGTGTGAATGATGGAACCAAAACAGTCGACAGCAATGCTAAGAACCTTGTTGTGAATGGAAGTTTTGAAACACCTGTCGCAGGTGCTTTTCAATCATTCCATCCAGATCAGGATATGGGGGGTTGGATTGTCATAAACGGAAGTGTAGACCTGGTAGGCTCCTATTTTGTGAGTTCAGATGGAAAGCAGAGCCTTGATCTGCATGGTACACCGGGTTTTGGAGGTGTAAGACAAACGCTTAAAACGATACCTTCCCAGGAATATACCGTGGAATTTAAGATGTCAGGAAATCCTGCAGGCACACCTGTTGTAAAAGTAATGCAGCTTATTGCTGCCGGACAAAGCAAAATATTTGAATTTGATTGTACCGGGAAAACAGAACAGGAAATGGGCTGGCAAACCAAGAAATGGAGTTTTGTGGCTGATTCACATCTTACGACGCTTGCTTTTGTAACTATGTCAAAAACAGGAGTTGCTAATTATGGGCCTGTGATAGATGACGTCAGGGTATATCCTTCTTCAGGTAGCTTGACATCGAATCAGGACCTTGTCAAGAATATAGCTCCACACGCGCAGCTTGCAGTAACTACTGTCAGTGGTGGTTCATTTACAGCTCCGGTACAGGTTCAATTTAACCCACAGGGTAGTTATGATCCTGATGGCCAGATCGTACTCTTTGAACTTGATAAGGATGGTGATGGTTATTTCGAGGTATCAGAAAAAGGATTGCATGGAGCCAGTATGGAATTTACTGAGCCAGGCACTTACACTGCTATGCTTAGAGTCACAGACGATAAAGGCGAAACCAAAGTCGCATCCCATACATTTCAGATCTTGTCCGGAAATATAATTGTTGATGATTCAGAATGGTACCGGATTAATAACTGGAAACCAGGAAAGAATGGAGATGGCAGATATTTCACACCTGATCAGGACTTGTGCATTGAGTCCATGGTTCCGGGAGGCGTATGGTTCAGTACAAATCGGCCTTACTCTATAGACCATGACTATATCGTGGAATTTGAAGTGAAAATGAATGAAACAGACAATCATTTTGTATTCCTTTACAGTGATGGATTTGTGGGTATAGATATCGATTGGGGGATAGATTTGGGACATACACAACCTGGGGCTTCCTATAATTTGAGAAATGGATTAGGAAACCTGACTTTAGGTGCATGGCATAAAATACGAGTTGAGGCCCATCCTGCAGATAAAACCTTTGACCTTTACCTGAATGACAACAAAGTAAGTACAGCAACTGGCATTTTATCAAACCAGGAATACCATACAAATACAACCAACAGCTTTTTTGATGGAAATCATGATGTCGTTTTCATCGGTGATGTTGACAAAGCTGAATTTAGGGGAGGCAATTATAACAGGGGAAGTACCTGCTGGAGAAACTTCAGGGTTTTCACATCACATTTTACAGGAAACAAGAGCCAGGTAAATGATGAATTTGATGAAATCGGATATGACATAAAACTGGAACTGGATAAAACATCATTTACACCAGGCGAAAAGATCAAGGTCTATTTTGACAGGGGAGATATCGGTGATAATACGGCTTGGCTGGGTATCGTACCTTCTGGTATTGCCCATGATTCAGAAGATGAAAATGAGAGATTTGCCAATCAGAAAAAAAGGGTCAGGCAAAAAGATGGTAATATGATTTTCTTCGCGCCTGATGAAGTTGGATTATACGATATCAGGTTTCATGATATGGACAATGAAGGAAGGGAAATAGCATCCGCATCATTTATGGTACTCGAAGAAGGCAAAGTAGTAGATGATGTTCAAGTTAAAGAAATACATGTTGATGTGTCAGAACAGGATTACGGGCCGATTATATTCAAGTTTTCACCCTTGCGCGTTTTTGAAGGACTCGCTCATATCGGTCTTGAATACGAACTCATGAAATACTTTTCTGTAGAAGCAGATATTGGTTATTATTTTAATGTGCCACCGATGTTATATCATGAACCTCTGATACCGATGAAAGAAATCTTTGACCAGTCAGATGAGCCGTGGAGTGACTTATGGGATCTTGCTGAATCATATACTTACTGGCCATTGAGTGATTTCTGGCAAAACAATGGCAGCGGCATTAATTTGACAGGTGCTTTCAAATACTATTTTGACGGTCACCTGAAAGGTGGCTATATCAGTGGTGAGTACCGATACAAAAAATCAAGTTGGTCAAGTAATGATGAATTTGATGAAGCGATCGAATTTGATGTCACTGCAAATGCATTTAATATTGTTTTGGGCAAACAAAGACAAATCAATAATTCAATGTGGACTGATGTCTTTATTGGCTGGGGGATCAGGGATGTAAAGCTGGAAACAAATTTCGGAGGCGATCCATATGAAGAGAAGTTTTATTATAATATAGTTTTAGGCTGGAAACTTGGTCTTAGGTTTTAGACGTCCAGTCTGAAAATATATAGGAATAAATTGATTAAATGACGAAAATATCCGGGTTTAATATAAAGCCCGGATATTTTTTAATTTCATAAATTACCATAAGAATTCATATATATATCCAGAGTTTATATAAAAACTGGCTTGATGATTAGCTAAGAAATTTTCAAAATCCTAACTTCACGCTTAATGAGTAAATCAAGGGACAAATTTTGCTTCAACGAGGATCAAATACAAATGATCAGAACACGACAGGATCTGCTCAGTATTCTGGAAACAAATGGTTTTG
>JABDPK010000250.1 GCA_013042795.1 Saprospiraceae bacterium
TTCATCTGGTTCGCCTGTTGGAATCAACGACCTTTTGCCGTTTTCATCATATTCTGCCCTGACTTTTCCGAAAATGACCCCTTTCAGCTTACCATCTTTTATGACAAATTCTTTGGGAGGCATATTATTCAGTATAGGTATATTCTCTCTCTGGGCATCTTCAATTTCCCAAGGAGAAGCTTTCATTTCCTTAAAAGGCGATCTTACAACAACCTTGACCTCTTCACCGCCAAGTCTCCTGGAAGTTCTGCAACAATCCATTGCGGTATTTCCACCTCCAAGAACAATGACTTTCTTCCCGATTGAAGTGGTGTGTCCAAAAGCTACGCTCTCCAGCCATTCAATCCCGATATGGACTTGTCCATCTGCTTTTTGCCTTCCTTCCAATTTTGAAAGGTCACGGCCTTTTGGGGCACCTGTGCCTATAAAAACAGCATCGTACTTCTTGTCGAGGATGTCTTTCAAACTGGAAACATATTGATTAAAATGAGTATGAATACCCATGTCAATTATATAATTCACTTCTTCGTCCAATACAGATTCAGGTAGCCTGAATGACGGTATTTGGGTACGCATCATGCCCCCACCTTTATGCCATTCATCATACAGATGAATTTCATAACCTAGTGGTGCAAGATCTCTTGCGACAGTAAGAGATGCCGGACCTCCACCAATAAGTGCGATTCTTTTTCCGTTGGGCTTGAACGGTTTTTGAGGCATTCTATCCTTAACAGATCCTTTGTTATCAGCAGCAACCCTTTTTAATCTGCAAATTGCTACAGGTTCTTCTTCCACACGTCCCCGCCTGCATGCTGGTTCACATGGTCTGTCGCATGTTCTTCCCAATATACCAGGGAACACATTTGACTCCCAATTGATCATATAAGCATCATCATATTTGCCGGCTGCTATGAGTCTGATATATTCAGGAACAGGTGTATGTGCGGGACAAGCGTATTGACAATCAACAACTTTGTGGAAATATTCGGGATCACTAATATTTGTTGGCTTCAATGTTCCGAAGTTTAGATTTAAGGTTACCAAATTAAAATAATTTGTAGTTTAAAAACCACTTAATCCGGGAAATATTAATAATGTTTTCATACGAAATCAATAATTTTTAAATGAGCACGTTAAATATTTCGAGAATTACTTATCAATTCTTATGTTAGAACTATGACACCCCTTGAGTTTGCTGCTTACTTTATATGATTTATCTTTATTAAATAATTAGTCATGCAGCGGATGGAAAATCCCGTGCGTTTCAGTATGGATCACATCAATTGCAGTTTTAGCGTTACTCATTGAGTTTGATTTATTAAAAAACAATCATTCGTTATGCTAAGAAAATATAATCTCTTAGTGATTTTGTCATTGCTTGCGTTAATTGATCTATCCGGTCAGGATCTACACTATTCTCAGTTTTTCAATTCACCACTCAATTTTAACCCTGGCTTAACGGGTGTATTTAACGGTGATCAGAGGTATCAACTGAATTATCGAAGACAATGGCAAAATGTTCCTGTTGATTATATCAGTGCGGACATAGCTGCGGATTTTAAGATTCGTTCCCGAAATTCTGACAATTTTGTTGGTGTTGGAGGATTGATCAATTATGATAAAGCCGGTGACCTGAATCTCAAGTTGACTGAATTCAATGGAATGGCTTCCTATAGTCTGGTCCTGGATCAAAATAATATAATCACACCGGGTGTATCGGTGTCTTTCCTGCAACGCAGTTTTGACCAGGAAGGCGCAAGGACTGGAAGTCAATGGGATGGATTGGCATATAATCCAACATTTCCGGCGGAATTTATCGGTGAGGAATCCATATCTTATTTAGATTTTGGAGCAGGTGTTAATTACAGGTACCAGGCTTCAACCCGAACATACCTGGATATCGGAGTTGCCATACATCATATAAACGGGCCGAAAGACAAATTTAGTCCAAATGGTGTGTATGATTCCAAAAGACCTCAACTGATTTCTGCAGGAGTAATGACCAACTTCCGGATTTCAAAAGATCTGGATATTCTCATCAATGGATTATATGCAAAACAGGATGCATATAATGAAATTGTTGCCAATGTCCAGGCTAAGGTTTATTTGTCCAAAGTAAAAGACAAAGCACTTTATCTCGGAATCGGTTACAGGGATGGAGATGCATGGTATCCAATGATAGCATTTGATTATGGCCAGGTTTATGGTGCATTTTCATATGACATGAATATTTCAGATTTCGATATTGCAACTGATGGAAGAGGAGGTCCTGAAATAAGCCTTCGATATATTTTTTCAAAGATTCCTGATGGACCTTACCGTCCATGTCCTATTTATTAGACAAATATTGTTGACTGAATTTGAAAGATGAACCATAGATATTTCATAATAATCCTTTTAAGCTTCGTTTATACCTTGCCAGGTATAGCTCAGTATTCTTACAAGCAACATATAAAGTATGCAGATAAATCATACGAGCAAGGAAACTATGTTGAAGCAATGATTCATTATGATAAAGCTTACCAGATTGGAGAATACCTTGATGAAGAAAGTATCTTCAGATATGGCGAATCAGCATTGAATACTTTTTCACTTGGAGTTGCACAGACACAATTCGAAAATTATCTGGATATAGATAGTACAGTATATTCCCACCTGGCTTCATATAATCTTGCACGGATCAGTCATTTACAAGGTAATTATGCAGAAGCAATTTTGAATTATAATATTTATCTCTCAGAGTATGAAGATGCTGAACCAGACATTACCAGGGATGTTTATTTTCTAACAAGGCAAGCCGATTGGGCTTTAAAGGCTGATTCGGAAGATGAGATAGACACCATCTATCCCTCAAGTGGTATGATCAATACGCCGTATTCAGAAAATGCGCCATTTGTAATGGATGATAGTATTTATTATTCTTCGTTGCGTTTTTCGATCCCTTCAGACAAACTGAGAAGATACAGATCAAGATTATTCAAGAATGAAAAACAAATAACAATAGAGGGAGCCCGTGAAGAAAACCTGTTGTCAAACCTGAGTATATCAGATGATGGAAGTTTTACCATATTCAGTATTTGTGATTACGATGAGACATATAATATTCGATGTGCACTTTACTATGGAGCTCTTGACAGCATTGGCAATATTAATGGTATAAAAAAACTGCCGGAGATCATCAATGTCGATAGTACAAACACATCTCAACCAAATATCCGTTTTAATGACCCCGACTACACCTTGTTCTTTTCAAGTGACAGGTCTGGTGGAAAAGGCCAAAGAGATATATGGAAATCCACTTTCACGAAAGAGCTGGAATTTACTGAGCCTGAAAACATTTCATATATCAATACTGAAAAAGATGAAGTGTCCCCGTTTTTTCATGAAAATAGTGAACAACTATATTTTAGTTCAAATGGTCATAACGGCTTTGGAGGATATGATATCTACAAGATCAGGTATACTGAAACCGATTCATCATCGATCAGGAACCTCGGAAATAAAATCAATTCACCTTTAAATGATGTTGATCCATTTGTCAATACGAGCTCTTCAGAAATTTACCTCGCGTCTAACCGACCTGGGTCGAAGTATCTTGAAGACAGCTATCAAACCTGCTGTTTTGATATATTCAAAGCCGAGATTAAGGATTGCGAAATTGATCTTATTGCAGAGTTTTATGATTCTTTTGATGATACTGAATTGGCTGAAGTAAGTGTTCAGATTCTTGATAAGACCAATGATGAAATTGTCTTCAATGAATTGGTCATGGGTCCTGAAATGGAGATTCAACTAGACTGTGATAAAGAATATGAATTGATTGCTTTAAAGCGAGGGTACCAGGACCTGAACTATCCACTTGAGGATTTAAAACCTATTTACGGGCAGGTGAATGAAGTGAAAAGAAAAATCTTTATGGACCCATCTGATTATAACCTGTCTGTTGAAGTATTTGATGAGGAAGAAACTGATCTGGCTTTGACAAATACTGAATTGACACTAATAAATTTAGACACAGGTGAGGAAAAGAAACTTTCAAATGGCGAATCAAATCTTTACAATTTTGAAATTTTACCAAAAACCAAATACCGGATCATTGCCAACAAAAGAGCTTATGATCAGAAAATAATTGATTTTAACTCAGGTGTTGGTGAACCAGATGTTGAAAAAACAATCTTCTTAAAGAAGACAGAAATTGTTCAGGTTACAAAGGTCTCCCTGAAAAATGCAATACCGGTACAGCTATACTTCGATAATGATGAACCAGATCCGAAAACAAGGGGTACATATTCATCTCAGAACTATACACAGACCTTTTATCGCTATTATGACAGGAAGGAAAAATTCAAGCAGGTGTATAGCAGCCGGTTTTCAAGGAATGATAAAGATGGTGCAGTATATCAGATTGAAGAACTTTTTGAAGATCAAATAAAGGCTGGATTTGAGAAGTATGAAAAATTCAAGAATCAACTTCTTGTCGTTCTTGAAGCAGGTCAGAAAGTTAATATCTACCTGAGAGGATACGCTAGTCCTGTTCATGAAGATGACTATAATATTGCTTTGGGAAAAAGAAGGGTAGATAGTATAAGGAAGGAATTTGACGAATGGCGTGATGGCGTTTTTCTGCCGTATCTTAATTCTGGTCAACTTATCGTGACGGAAAGGTCATTTGGAGAAGAGACGGCACCGCCGGGTATTAGTGATGATCCTGGCAATCCCAATAAATCAATTTTTAGTCCGGAAGCCTCAATAGAGCGACGTGTGGAAATCGATGAAATAAACTTTAATGAAAACTAAAATTGAAACGAATGAAACTTAGGCATATAAGGCTTGTTTTGATTTTTGCATTCTGTTCCATTGCGATGGTTCAGTCATTATATTCGACACACGTGGTTGGGGGTAATCTTACATACAGGTGTCTGGGTAACAGCAGGTATGAAGTATCACTTGATTTCAGGAGGGATTGCTTTAATGGTGCAACAGATGCCCAGTTCGATGACCCTGCCGCCATCGGAATATTTGATGAGAATGGCTTTCTGGTTGAAATATTGGGACAAGGAGGCATGATCCTGATACCTCTGTCGGTCAATGACACACTGAATGAAACAGTTTCCAGTGAATGTAATGTCATTGGAGGCG
>JABDPK010000254.1 GCA_013042795.1 Saprospiraceae bacterium
CATGGGCAGGTGTTGCTGTTCAGGAAGCCTGTGCCGGGCCAACAGATCATACCTGGGCCCATGAAATGGGCCATGCTCTTAGTGTTCAACATCCATTCCTTGGCTGGGAAGGCGGGGTCGGTCATGATGGGAGTAATACGCATGACTTCAGTAACCCTGCACCCGAATTTGTGACATATAACTATACAAATTTCAAAGATTCACTCATCCTGGATACAATTATTGTTGATACAATCATGGTTGAAAAAATGGATGGATCCAACTGTCATGAGGCTGCTGATGGATTTTGTGACACCGCCCCTGACTACATCGCTCTAAGGTGGGCCTGTACACCTGACTCTGTTGGTTTTGTTCAGCAAACGGACCCAAACGGAGAGACTTTTTACTCTGATGGTACATTGATTATGTCCTATTCATTTTCAAATTGCAAAGGTCGATTTTCGGGTGAACAGATTGCAGCCATGAGGGCTAATAGTCTTGATGAAAAAGGAGATATCAGCTCTGTAGGTATGGAGATAACTCCTCCGGACGATGCTGGTGATATTCAACTAATGAGTCCGGATCAAGACGAATTGGTTTATTACAGGGATGTGGAATTTGCCTGGTCAGAATCGAATGAAGACAATTATTATTTGCTTCAAATCGGTGTGGAACCTTCATTCAGCCTTGTCCTTTTCGATACCATAGTTTCACAATCATCTATGGTTTTAAGGGAAGCGGACAGCTCGTGGGGGAATCTTTACTGGCGGGTCCGACCTTTTACTGCGGATGAATTTTGCACAGAATATTCTGTGTCGGGGATCTTTGAACCTACAGAAACAAGTGCAGTTTCTGATCTTGCATCAGATATTTTAGAATTATATCCCAATGTTCTGACAGCAGACCAAAGTGAGATATTTATCAAAACCAATAGTCATAAACAAAGCATGAATTTCACAATTTATAATGTGCAGGGTATGATCGTTGAAAGGGGTTCATCAGATAACAATCGCATTAAATTGAATTCGAGCTTCCCAGGTTCTGGCATGTATTTTATTTCATTGGAAACGAATAGTGGGGTAGTGGTGAGGAAGCTTTATGTTAATTAGAGCATGTTCATAAATTGATAAGAACCTTGGGTTAAAAACGTTTGCTAGATTGTAAAAAATCATGGTAGAAATCAAAATCAACGATTTAAATAGTCGGTACCCAGCTTTCTTATCAAAGTTTAATCTTCCAAATCAAACATATCATCCAGTTGTTTACCCAACATTAAAGCTTTAAAACATCTTGTAGCCGCAATGACATCGGCCCGTGCATTATTCGGTGGTGCGTACCCTTTTTGAAAAATAATTGAATGCAATTCGGTAAGTGAAGGCCATTTATAACCGCCTGTCTTTGATGGCAGTTTGCAGAAGAAAGTACTTTCCTGCATCAGGCAAAATCTTTCTTTTTTAAACAGGTCGTGACTTATTCCTTTTCTCAAGTATTCAGCTGCCAGCACATTCTCGTTAAAAGTGAGGTTATGGGCCAGAACATATTCTACATCCTGCAGACTTTTATTAAAGCCTTTGAGTACAGCTTCAAGAGGTGCACCTTTTGTGGCTATATCTTCTTTATCTATTTTGCACCTCTTTTCAAGATCTTCTGTAATACCGAACCCTTCAGGTTGTATGATATGATCATAATCGTCGATAGGCTTTAACTCCTTATCAAGGATAATCCAGGAAAGGTGAATCATCCGAGGCCAGGAAAAAGTGTCAGAAAACGGTGCTTTCCAGTTTTTTGGTTTGTCAATAGCCGAGCAATCAAATATCAAATACATCTATAGTTTATTTAGTAAGTTGTTCAATTATTTTCTCAGGTAAATTATATGTGGTGCTTTGCGAAACGAACGCCCTTTTTATGCTGGCAGGATTCTCTGACAATACAGCGTAGGTATGATAATTAGACCCTTTATCTGTTTCACAAAAGACACCGAGAGATTTTTGCATTGATATATCAATATCCTTTAACACTTTTCTTTCGATATTGGTTTGTTTGGCCGCTGTTTTGCAGTGAATTCCTGATAGAATCTTCCTTATTTCAATATCCTTTTCCCGGCATACATAAGCCGCAACGCCCTGGGCTGGGAGAGGGACAAACTCTTTTGGATTCAGTCTTATTGGTATTATGTTTTCAAGACCCATTCCAAGCCAATTGACAAGGGCAGCAGATTCGATACTCCCATCGATTTCTTTACTGCGCATCAACAAGATTCTTTTGTAAACATCACCTTCGACTAAAACTGTGTGAATGTCAGGAATCAATTCAATGAGCAGGTTTTTGACCCTTTCACCTGGAACTGCGACTCTTGCGCCTGGTTTAAGACTCAATATTGATGATTCGTCGATTACATTTTCATTTATCAAAATCAAATCAGCAGGATCGCTTCTTTGAGATAATGCACCTATTACAATGCCTTCAGGAAGAATGGCTGGCAGCTCAGGCATGTTTATGACAGCAACATCAATTCTTCCTTTTTCCAATTCCCCGCAAATATTATTGAAATAATTATCCGTCCCCTGTATTTCCAGGGGTATCTTTTCCACTTCACCAATCAGATTGAGCTCGTCAAATTTGTTGTTGAGTATCTCTGCCTGAACTTCACCCAGTTCGTTTCCTTTTGTCCCGATAACGATAAGTCTTCTCAAACTTTAATTTTTTTAAATAACGTCGTAATTTCCGGCGTTAAAGGTATTACAAGTTTGAAAATTACATGCTTTCATTTAATATAATATGACATATAGCCTGGCCAAAATAGCAGAATTAATTGGAGGAACGATACATGGGGATGATCAAACCATTATAAGTGGTGCGGCCGGGCTGGAAGATGCTGTTGAAGGAGACATCAGCTTCGTTTCCAGCGACAAGTATCTTAATGTACTGGAAAGCAGTAGTGCATCTGCCATTCTCATTGGGAAGAATCTCTATAAGTCTGATATTAAGACACCATGCCTGTTGGTTGATAATGTGTACCTGGCACTGTCGAATCTTCTGAGCATATTTTCACCTGATATTCATGATGTCACAGAAGATAAAACGATGAGTTTTATTTCGCCGGACTGTCAAATAGGCGAAGAAACTAAAATAGGGATGTTTTCAATCGTTGAAAGCGGCACCCGGATAGGAAATAGAACAAAAGTTTATGGTCAGGTATTTATTGGAGAAAATGTAAAGATCGGAAATGATTGTTTGATATACCCAGGGGTAAAGATATATCCTGGTTGTGAGATTGGTGACAACGTGATTTTACATGCCAATGTAATCGTTGGTTCGGATGGATTTGGATTTGCACCCAATGCCAATGGTGAATTCAAGAAGATCCCTCAAATCGGAAATGTCATAATAGAAAATGATGTGGAAATTGGTGCAAATACTGTTATAGACAGGGCATCAATGGGTTCCACGATCATTCGAAAAGGCGTAAAATTGGATAATCTGATCCAGGTCGCTCATAATGTTGAAATCGGAAGTCATACAGTTATTGCCGCCCAGGCAGGTATTGCAGGCAGTTCCAGCCTGGGAAGCTATTGCCAGGTAGGTGGTCAGGCAGGTATTGTCGGTCATCTGCAATTGGCTGATCAAACTATGATTCAGGCACAAAGTGGAATGACCAAATCTGTAAAAAAAGCAGGTACAAAATGGTATGGAAGTCCAGCTATCGAATACAATAATTATTTGAAATCCTTTGCGATATACAAGAATTTGCCCGACCTTCAATCCCGAATATCCAAATTGGAAAAATTACTGGAAGAACTTCAGCAGCAGCTGAAATAAACATATGAAGCAGAAAACCATTTCGCAGAAGTTTGAGATTGAGGGAATAGGGCTGCATACCGGGGAAACGGTAAAACTTTCCTGTCATCCCGCAGACCCCGGAACAGGAATCAAGTTTAAAAGAACGGATATCGATGGTCAGCCGGTTATCGATGCTTATATAATGAATGTTGATTCTACCTATCGCAGTACATGTTTGCAAAAGAATGGTGTTTATATATATACAATAGAACATTTATTATCAGCCTTTTACGGGCTGGAAATAGATAATGTGCTCGTCGAACTCGACGGACCAGAAATCCCCATTTTATCCGGCAGTTCAAAACCTTATGTAGACAAAATCATTGAATGTGGAATTGTTGAACAGGATGAAGAACGTAGCTTCATAGAGTTTAAAGAAGCAATGGAATTTACGGATCCCCAAAGTGGTTCTGAATATCTTTACCTTCCACCGGTAGAAGGACAGGATTTTGAAATTACATCCATGATTGAATACCAATCGAAAGTCGGAAGGCAGGTTGCGGTATTCAATCCTGATGTCTCATATGCAGATGATATTGCACCGTCCAGAACCTTTGTCTTTGTCAATGAGTTGGAAGAATTGTACGAACGTGGCGTGATTAAAGGTGGAAGAGTGGATAATGCCATTGTGTTTTCTCATGATGATTTCCCCAAGGAAAAAGTAAAGGAACTGGCCACAAAATTTAATGTCCAGGAAGAAGTGGTCATTGATAATGGTATACTAAATGGTCTTGAATTATTTTATCCTAACGAACCAGCGCGGCACAAATTACTTGACTTACTAGGTGATCTTTACTTATTAAGGAAACCGATCAGAGGTAGAATTTTTGCTAAAAGACCTGGTCATACAGGTAATGTTGCATTTACCAGATTTATTAGAGATGCACATCAGAAAAATATTAAACTGAAGAATAAGCCTGTTTTCAAGCTTAACCAGGAAATATTATACAACGTTGAAGACATCAAAAGACTGATCCCGCATCGTTTCCCCTTTTTACTTGTTGAAAAGATTATAGAGCTTTCAGATAATCATGTCGTCGGTTTGAAGAATGTCAGCATAAATGAAGCTTTCTTTCAAGGACATTTTCCAGGTAATCCAGTCTTTCCCGGTGTATTGCAAATGGAAGCATTAGCCCAGACAGGAGGAATCCTGGCACTTTCAAATGTTGAAGAACCGGAGAAATGGGATACTTATTTTCTGAAAATGGACAATGTAAAGTTTAAAAAAATAGTCTATCCTGGCGATACCCTGATACTGAAAATGGAGTTACTTACTCCAATTCGCAGAGGTATTGTCCATATGCAGGGTACAGCCTATGTCGGAGATTCAATAGTCTCTGAAGGTGAGCTTACCGCACAGATCATTAAACGCGATTGATGAAAATATCTTCTTTAGCAAATATCCATCCTGAAGCAATTATAGCTGAGAATGTCGTTATTGAAGCATTCGCAACGATAGGTAAAGAGGTTGAAATTGGCGAAGGAAGCTGGATCGGTCCCAATGCTGTTATTTTCTCAGGTTCCAGGGTGGGTCAGAACTGCAAGATATTTCCTGGAGCTGTTATTGGTGCAGACCCACAGGATCTCAAGTATGCCGGTGAAGAAACACATGTAGTTATTGGCGATAATGTGGTTGTCAGGGAATACTGTACAATCAACCGGGGCACAGCAGCTTATGGGAAAACAGTCGTTGAATCCAATATTCTCTTGATGGCATATGTACATGTTGCCCATGACTGCCATATTAAATCAGGATGTATCCTTTCTAATGCAGTTAACCTTGCAGGTCATGTTATTGTAAATGAAAACACGATCATTGGAGGAATGACGGCGATACAACAGTTCGTAAGGATTGGACAATACTGCTATATAGGTGGCGGGAGTAAAGTGAGAAAGGATATACCTCCATTTGTAAAAGCTGCACGAGATCCAATTTCATATGTTGGAGTCAACCGTATTGGTCTGGATCGTAATGGTTTTGAAACTGATGCTATTAGCAGGATACAGGATATTTATCGCTGTCTCTATGTTAAAGGTTGGAATATCACACAGGCTATTTCACATATAGCTTCTGACATGCCCGGAAGTCCGGAAAAGCAAATTATCCTGGATTTTATTAATAGTTCTGAAGGGGGTATCATGCGGGGATTTAACAGCCTCAGCGAGTAACATGGAAATCTTTCTTAATCAAGTCTGGAAGAGATACAATGCCGGTTGGATTATCAAGGATTTATCAACAAGGATAAATTCCGGCAGCATCACAGCCATTCGGGGCAGTAACGGCAGTGGAAAATCTACCCTTCTCCAGCTTATATCCGGCTTACTTTCGGTTTCAAAAGGTGAAATTATATATCAACATGAAAATCAGAATGTTTCAAGGAACCTGATTTATTCATATTGTGCCTATGGTTCTGCTTCAGTCGAACTGGAGGAAGAGTTTACGCCTGCAGAACTTTTCAGACATTACAGGAACTTCAAACCTTTTTATATTGAGGATTTAGACGAGTTTTTGTCAATCTGTGATTTTAAAAAAGAAAAGAATAAAACCATTTCAAATTTTTCGTCAGGGATGAAGCAAAGACTCAATCTCGCGTTGACTGTCAATTTCAAAGTACCTCTACTGCTCCTGGATGAGCCGGGCTCTTTTTTGGATAAGGAAAAGAAAGGATGGTTGTTAGGGTATCTTGATAAATTTTCAAGTGGAAGAACGATCATCATCGCATCCAATGAAGAATCCGACCTGCAATTGTGCAATAATTCTATTCTCCTGGATTAATCCTGGTTTTAAGCTTTTCGAGATCTTTTCTGATCCCTGTGAGTTCCGTTTTTATTTTCCTCAGATTTTTAAATTTTTTTAATCCTTCCTTCGCGCCTTCGAGGGTATATCCCTTTTTTTTAACTAATTGGTATATATCATTAATAAGGCTTATATCCTTGCTTGTATACCTCCTGATGCCCCCTTTATCCTTCCTTGGCTTTAATTCCCTGAAAATGGTCTCCCAATACCTGAGTAGAGAAGTCGACTCGTCAAACATGCCCGCAACCTCTCCTATGGTATAATAGCGTTTTGTGAGTTCTTCCGGATTAATTTTCATTTTGATCAGAAAAAGAATAAACTAATTATTGAAATAACGGCCAAAACTATCATAAGACTTATAAAATAAATGCCCTTTAATAAAACCAACTTGACAAGTGTCTTTAGAATGCTCTGGTCGTAATACATTTTCAAATTACAAAAAAGATAAACGAGTGGTATCAAAAAAGCAAGCAGGAAAAAATTTGAATTAATTTTCCAGAACAAATTCACAATCAAGAATAATGACATGATAATTAAGAAAAGTACATGATAATGTATCATGTGCATTACACTCTCTACGAAGTAGTTTTCATGTCTGATATAGAGTAAATACAGAATGCCAGCCAGTATAATGGTTAAAAGAACAATACCCCACAGCATATTTGCAATCAGGAAACGGACTGATTGGTCCGGATCTTTCATGACCCTGATCATTTGATTTACAACCAGCTTGTCCTTTCTTGTAGTAATATTATATTTCTGATACAGGCTATCACGGGATAAGCCATAGGCATCTTCAGACGAGATACCCAGTTTCCTAAAGTCGATTCCCATCACATCCCCAGCTAAAAATGTGTCTTTTAATGTAAACTGCTCATGGTCAAAGACGTGACTGTTTATGCTATCCAATAATATGGTATCCGAACTATTCTTAATCGAATCCCTATAATCGAGAAATTTTTCATAGAGTTCATGCCTGGCCAGTTTGACCGCAGGATCAGTGGTTTCAATGAGGGTTGTTTCCCTCATTGACAATGAAATCAGCCCAAAGAATATAATCAGTAAGATGAACATAAACCGGAAGGGGTGCACATACTTTTTGCGTTTTCCTGCTATAAATGCCTTGGTAATCTTGTTGGGAATCCACACATCCCTGAATGTTTTAAATAGTTTGGCATCGAAATTCAGGAAGTTATCCATGAAGCTCAAAAACAAATGTTTAAGACTCAGGTCCTGAAATTTCGCATTATGACCGCATTCAGGACAAAATTTTTCTTCTCCTTCCAGAGAATACTCACAGTTCAGACAAATATTCTTCTTGTTTTTCATTGGGTTTGGATATCTGGATAATCAAGTTACCAATTTTTCCCAATCCTTTAAGATGTGGATATGGCAATATATGTATTCTATACAAGTGTAAATACAAGTCTTTTCTGCTTTTACGATTTAGACTGGGCTATAACTAACAGGGTAGAATACATATTACAAGTTGGTATAATGTTTGCCTTCCAATTGGTATGAATTACAAAAAAATTGAATATCAAAATCATTTAAATGATAAAATATTGATAATCAATTTAAAACACATTAAAAATAATTTAATAAATAAATTCTGTAATTCATAAATGCAAAAAAAAGTACAAAAATCTAAACGTAAGAACACAAAATTTTTAATCATGAAAAAATTTTATAACACTAGCTTGAAAAATATGTCCACAGTCATTTTAGCGATGCTGATGACAGTGACGTCGATTCTAGCTCAGGATGTCCTTGGAGTCACAATCGTACCAAATGGTACCAGTTTTTGCGATTCATCATGCGATACCCTGGAAATGACGACGCAGATTACATTGAATGGTATTGTAATCGCTCCGCTTGACATTAATTATAGCTGGACCGGGCCAAACGGTTACACCTATTCATCCTCCAGGCCGGAGATTCCATTAACGACTGTTGATCAGGATGGATCATACTGTGTTACTGTCACAAATAGTCTAGGTACATTGTCTGCTTCAGATTGTGTGGATGTAACTGTTGAGAATACCATCGAATGGACTTGTGATCCGGTTATCATGGTTGTCGGATCAGATTGTTCAACAGATTTGATAAATCACTTCATTACAATTGATGATGTTAATTGTAATCATGGTACAGTTGATTGGTCGGTACAATTACTGGTAAACAATAGCCTGTTCTATTCAGATAGTGGCGATGCAGATGTCGGCGATGACATATATGTTGGCGATCCTGTCACTATAAACGGGCAACCTGAAATAGCAGTTGAAGACCTACCTTATGGCAAGCATGATCTTATCATAACTTTAACAGATCAAAATGATCCTTCAAAGGTATTGGCACAATGCACGAGTGAGGTCAGGGTTGTTGAGAGTGTCAATAACGTGGCCTGTAATGATGATATAAATATCACATTGAATGAAGACTGCGAAGGAACGCTTACACCGGATATGATTCTCCAGGGTGATTATTGTTATGAAAATTTCACCATGGACATTGATGGCTATCCGTCAGGAAATCAGATTCTGCTGACCGCACCGGGTGACTATGTGGTTACTGTAACGGGTGCTTCAGGCATCTCTTGCTGGGGTACAATCCATGCAGAAGACAAATCAACACCAATTCTTGACTGCCAGGATTTTGAAATCTATTGTTCAGATCTTGAAAATTCAGATCCCGGAGATTTAATTCGTGGATTTGGCAGGGCAGTGATGTCAGATGTCTTTGTGCCGGCAAACACTACACAACCGGTGGCTATGATCATTGAAGGTGTATCGGGGACAGTCATGAACATTGAAATGAGAATTCATGTGGAAATGCCCGAAGTCGATGATCTTCATATCTATCTTCAGGATCCTGCAGGAAATGAGTATGTAGAGATATTAGATCTTCATGATTCAGGATTTTCACATTATTGTACTGAATCCAACCTCAATGTTTGTTTGAAAGACAATGCCACATTATCCCATGCCAATTTCGGTTCAATGGAACTTTGCAGAACGACCTTAAATGCCTTTATTGGTGAATTCAGGCCGAGTCAGTCTTTTTCAAATTTCAATGGGCAGGATGCTGCAGGTGCATGGATACTGGATGTTATAAATAACAATACCTCCGAGTCACTCACTGTAGTAAATGCAGATTTGAGAATAATAACAAATGAAGGTAGTGTACCTTCTATAAACGATATCATCATTAATACCGGCTGTAGTAGTGGAGACGTGATAGGTCCAACCGATGAATATGTCGGTGAGGATTGTGATAATGGATATTGGAACACAATTGAAAGAACATGGATCGTCACAAATTCAGCTTCAGGATTGTCCTCAACGTGCTCTCAGCATATAAACCTCCAGAAATGGGGCGTCGAGGATATTATCTGGCCTAAAAGCCATGATAACCTTGAATTACCGGTGATTCACTGTTTTGACTTATTTAATCAGAACACAGGCGAACTTAATGATGCACTTGTTAATGCTGATACGATTCCGACACCTGCTGTGACAGGATCGCCACGTGTTCCATTTGGTGATATGTGCGGAAACTTCCAGGTTACACATAATGACCTGAAATTCAGTTTGTGTGGAAAATATGCGTCAAAAACAATTAGGACATGGTCTGTCCTGGATTGGTGTACAGGAGATCTGGTTCATTACGACCAGATTATCAAAATTGAAGATAATGAACCTATAGAGATATCCTGTCAACCGGATTTTGTATTCGATGTGTATACTGATTCATACCATTGCTCAGGTGATTGGGAAGTTGTTCCTCCTTTGAATTTTTCAAATTCATGTGATGCAGATATCGTTTGGAAAGTCTATTACTTAACTGATGATGATGATAATCCTGATGATCCTCCGGTAAACGGTCAATATATTGATGATAATGTAACATACCAAAATGGATTGCCGCATACTATCAATGATTTACCAGCAGGAAGAAGAACATGGATCAAGTATGAAGCAACAGATGAATGTGGTAATACCGGTGTATGCTTTACTGAAGTTGATGTGCATGATGATGATAAACCAAATCCGGTTTGTATCGAATTTACTGTTGTTGCATTAAGCAATGATGGTTGTGCCAAATTGCATGCAGAGTCTATTGATAATGGTTCTTGGGATAATTGCGGGATTGAAAGTCTTGATATCCGTAAAAAAGGTCAGAGCCAGTGGGTTGATTACGTAGAGTATTGTTGTAGTTGCAACCTCACTGATCAGGTTGTTCAGTTGAGAGTAACCGATACAAGCGGTAATACAAATACATGTGAAGTAGATGTCGAAATCCAGGATAATATTCCACCGACAATCACCAACAGGCCTTCAACAAGCTTTGTTTATGATTGCAGCGCTGGAAATGTAGACCTTGTAGAAATTGTAAATGTGTCGATCCCTGAGTTTGCATACGAAGACAATTGTGATCCAAACAATGACGGGTCCTTCACGATACTTGTGGAGGCTACACGAAGCGATGGACAGCCAATGTCAGAACCTTTGGAACCAGGTACATGCGGAAGTGCGTTTGTAGCTATTAATTATACACTAAGAGATGAGTGTAATAATCAGATAGGGACGCACAGACAGAATATCAGCATAAGAAATACTTCATCAACATTTACTGTCAATTGGCCAATAGATCCTCAGCCATATAATAATTGTAACAGCGCAGATGCCTTGCATCCTGATAACCTGCCAACAATTCATAC
>JABDPK010000002.1 GCA_013042795.1 Saprospiraceae bacterium
AACTCACAATTGCTTGATAAACGATATATATCAATTAATCCGCATATATTATATCTTAACAAACAATATATTTTATATATTTGTTAATTATAATATGTTTAAACATAAAGGATTAACATGCACCGGAACTTACGTTTTTACTTATTCCTGACGGCATTACTGTTTACCAATTTCATATGGGGCCAGAAGTCGTTGATTAAAGCAGAACGACAATTTGAATTGAAAGCATTTGATTTGGCCATCGAGAATGCAAAGAAAGCGTTGGACAAAGACCCAGAATGTATTGAATGTCAATATATCATAGCAGAATCATTCAGGATGATGAATGAAAATGTAGATGCTGCGCATTGGTACAGTAAAATGGAAACATCTGCTGACCTTCCAAGAGAATTCGCATTTAATTACGGCTTATTGCTCAAGCGGATGGGGGAGTACCGGAAAGCAAAAGAATATTTTGACGATTATAGAATTGTAGATCCGGTCAAAGCTGAGCTTTTTTCCAATAGCTGTGATTTTGCAATAAGGACATTGTCTTCTGAAAAGGAATTTGAAGTCAATCTTTATGCACCCAGTTCCAGGAATACAGATTTCGGTCCGACGATATTTGGCGACAAAGTGGTGTTTTGTTCTTTCAGGACAGATTTTCAGAGAGGACTGGATATACCTTCAGGTTTGAGTAAAATCCAGGATGATAAATGTCAGCTCTATATATCAGATATGGGGATGTCCGGAGATTTGGGTACGACTGATTTCCTGCTGCCAGCAAAAGATGAAACATTTGATTTGGGCCCAATCCATTACGCTTCTGATGCTCCTGTTGTTGCTGTGACAAAAAACAATTTTCGGGACGGTGAGAAACAGATATTCAGCAATGACCTTGAATTGAGCTTATTCCTTGCTGAAGTTCAAAGCGATGGTTCTTTTAAGAACCTGAAAGCATTCCCTTATAATGAGGTTGGCTATGCTACAGGCTTTGGCACATTGAATCCTACAGGCAAAATATTATACTTCGCATCCAACAGACCTGGTGGATATGGAGGATTTGACTTATATGTGAGCTATTTTAAGAATGGCAAGTGGACCTATCCTGATAATCTTGGACCAGCAATCAACACCCAGGGTAATGAGATAACACCTTATTTTGATGGAGAAACCTTATACTTTTCTTCAGATTTTCGGATGGGACTTGGGGGTTATGATGTATTCAGTTCATTTGTTCACCAGGGGAAATGGCAAATGCCGGCAAATATGGAGAATGGTGTAAATTCTCCTGAAGACGACTATTATTTTATCAAGCATCCATTTATGGATAGTTATTATCTGACCAGTAATCGCCTGGGAGGAAGAGGGTATCACGATATCTATCTTGTCCATAAAGCGCCAGATCAGGAAATGGTCGCTGAATCGGACATGACACCGCCAGCTGTTGATCTTGTAACCGATGTTATTGATGAAAACGACTGGGCAACTAATACAAGTTTTGTTAATTATACCGAAGAAGAACCTGTAGCAAAAGTTGTTGATCTTGATCCTGATAACATTCCGGAGGCAGTAAATCTTGAAGCTATGGAAACTGCTCCTGAAACAAAGAAAGCAGCGGATCAGGAAGAACCTACTTCAGGAATAACTGTGGATTTTGTTACAAAGGATGAAATGGAATCTATCAAAAAAGAAGATAAACTGATTGATTTTGATAAAATGTTTCCTCCTGCTGCCGTTGCGATTGAAGAATCTGAATCTTCAAATGCATCGCTTGTTTCATTGGTAGGTGCTAAAAGAGTGAGCTTCAATGAAGTGATAAATAATGTAGATGAGGGTGTATATTTCATCCAGCTTGCTGCTCTTTTCAGGACAAAAGCAGATATGTCGGTATTTAATGCCCTCACAAAATTTGGTAATCTATACAAGATCCAGTCTTCGAAATCGACCAAGGTCAAGTTGGGATTTTTCGATAACGAGGAATATGCCAAACAAGTCCTGGGACAAATAAAGGCCATGGGATATAACGATGCATTCATGACCTATGAGGTGATGAATCCAGCCAGGATGGAATTGATGAGTATCTCCGAGGAAAAATCCATTGAAGTATCCAATAGTGGTTATGAAACGACGAGCAGTACTACGGGGCAAAACTACAAAGTGAGACTGGCATCGTATTCAGATCCAATCTGGTTTGATGTCAATCGTGTCAATGATATAGGTATTATTGAACAATGGAGTAAAGGTGACTGGACCATCTTTGTCTTAGGTGGTTATCCTGACAGGGAAGCAGCTGAACTGGCACGACTTGCAGCCAAAATGCGTGGCTTCAGTGATGCCCAACTGGTATTGGATAATAATGGGATTCTTGAAAAGATCGACTGATTTCCTTTTCAGAAATTTCGCTCCTTGTTGATTTTATAGTCGAAGATATCAGGTCTTTGGTAATGTCCGCTTACAGAAAGATTCATGCTTTCAGCCCGATTCGAACTGAGGTTAATCTCAACAGTGATTAATTCAGCTTTATCATAAACAGGTTCAAGAATAATATTTCCGGCCGGCCCATAAATTGCAGATCCTCCTTTCAGGATGAACTCGTCATTCTGTTGTAAACCTGGATTGAGTTCTTTAGGAATATCTTTAGAATAACAAATCTGTCCAACACTGACGACATGACATCTGCCTTCCATGGCATAATGCCTCGAAGCTACATGATGCATTTCTTTGACGTAAGGCCATAAAGCGATATGAATATCTTCCATTTCGTCATGCATCGATTGGCGCGCCATTGGCATCCAGTGTTCCCAGCAGATTAAAGTACCAATTCTGCCGAATTTGGTGTCAACAGATTTAAGACCAAAACCATCTCCCATACCATGTACAAGCTTTTCTGTGTAGGTAGGCATCAATTTACGATGATGATTGGATATTTCTCCTTTGTTATTGAGAGTGATGACAGTATTGTAAATGGTATTGTTTCCTCTTCCTTTTGTAATGATCTCATTAAGGCCTATGACACAGTGAATATTATGAGTTGAAACAGCCTCTTGTATTTTCTTTAGTCCACCATTTAGAACATCAACACTGTTACTAAACATCCTGGCCCAAACTTCTTTGACAGGTGCATGATCCCATAAAGCAACATCATGGCAGACATCAAGCCAGAAAGGGTATCCCGATAACCAGCATTCTCCAAATACGATAAGATCACATGACTGTTCAGCTGCAGTTGAGATATATGTGCAGCTACGATCAATGGTTTTTTCCAATTGGAAATAATCCGGACCGTCCTGAACGATGGCGACTTTCATCTTGCTATACTTTCCTGATCATAATAGCAGAAGCACCACCTCCACCATTACATATGGCAGCAAGACCTGTTGTGCCGTCTTTTAGTTGAAGCACATTTGTCAAGGTTGTTACAATCCGTGCACCGGAGGCTCCAAGAGGATGACCTAGTGAAACAGATCCGCCTAGAACATTCACCTTTTCGGGGTCAACTCCGACAAGTTGGTTATATACCAGGGGAACTACACTAAATGCTTCATTGACTTCATAATAATCAATATCGGCAGTTGTTTTGCCAGTCATTTTAAATATATCTTCTGTGGCTTTTGCCGGGGCAGTTGTAAACCACTCCGGTTCATGAGCAGCATCTGTAAAAGCAATGATTTCTGCAATGGGTTGAAGTCCTAACTCATCTACTGCCTTTTGACTTACAAGAACCAGGGCGGCAGCCCCATCATTGATAGTCGAAGCGTTGGCGGCTGTTACAGTTCCATCTTTTGAAAAAGCAGCACGCAGATTCGGGATTTTATCGAATTTTACACTTTTATATTCCTCATCTTCATCTATAACCAAAGGTTCTCCTCTCCGTTGGGGTACTTCTACTGCTACGATTTCATTTTTGAAATAACCTTTATCTGTGGATTCTGCGGATAGTTTATAGGACTTTATGGCAAATTCATCCTGTGCCTCCCTGGAAATATTGTGTTCTGAGGCCGTCTTGTCTGCACATACACCCATAATGCACTCATTGTATACATCCCAAAGCCCGTCTTTTTGCAATCCGTCAACAAAATCAGAATTTCCAAATTTATATCCAAAACGCGCATTTGGTACATAATATGGAATTTGAGACATATTCTCCATACCTCCGGTAACAACGATATCACGTTGGCCCAGCATGATACTTTGAGCACCAAACATAATAGACTTGGCACCCGAGGAACATACTTTATTGACTGTTGTGCACGGAACAGTATTCGGAATACCTGCAAATATTGCGGCCTGACGTGCTGGAGCCTGTCCGAGGTTAGCTGAAACCACATTTCCCATAAACACTTCCTCTACTTTATCAGCACTTATTTTTGCTCTTTCCAATGCCCCTTTGATGGCATATGAACCAAGTTTGGTTGCAGAGATTTTGGAAAACATGCCTCCAAAACTACCAATCGGGGTTCTTACTGCTGATGCTATATATACCTTGTTCATTTTTATTGTTTTATTTGCTCACAAACTTAGAAACATCTTCCAAATAAATAATTAATAGATGCATTCAATTGATTAATTTATGTATTTGGTCAAATCTTTGTTAAATCTGCATAGGAAGAAAATTATTCTCCTATGTTAAACGTAATTATAGAAAAAAGAGTTTTATGGCACTAAGCAGAACAATAAGCCTTTTATTAATATTATTATTTATCGGATTTTCTTCAAGTGGACAAGTATTGCCTTCCAATGAAGTTGAATATGATTCCATCTATGCCATAAACATCAAATTGAGCAAGATCAATGGTGTTTATATACCTAAGGATCTGTTTGAAGCACATCAGCAACTGATCAAGCTGACACCAAAGGAATCCCTGGATAAATTCAAGATGGCAGAAGAAAAAGAAGTCTGTAAAAAGCTGCATTTCGGTATCGGAAGATGGATGATTGTCAATTGGAATTTTTATGATGGGTCAAGAATGTCACATTACCTTAAGGAAAAAGGCGTGCTTCATCCTGATGATATGGCTCAGTTCATTTTAAGGACTTTTCACAGGAACCTGAACAAGTTGGAATCTGATCAGGAGAACATCATTAAAGAGCTGGCTGAGGCGCGAAAAAAGGAGGCCGAATATCTTATCAATAACTAATATTAAAAAATTACCTCATATTTGTGATCCCAAAAGCCGCTTTTTGGAACACTTAAACCATAATAGTAAATGACTAAAAAACTCCTCATAGTCGAGTCACCAGCTAAAGCAAAAACGATAAATAAGTACCTCGGGAATGAATTTATTGTGAAGTCGAGTTATGGACATATTCGCGACCTGGATAAAGGGAACAAAGGTATAGATAAGGAAAATAGATTTGAACCTAAATACGTCGTATCACCGGAGAAGAGAAGAGTTGTTAAAGAACTTAAGGATACTGTAAAAACTGTCAGTGAAGTCTGGCTCGCAACGGATGAAGACCGGGAAGGGGAGGCGATATCATGGCATTTGTGCAAAGTACTAGGCCTTGATGAAGATACTACAAAGCGTATTGTTTTCAGGGAGATTACCAAATCAGCAATACAAAAAGCCATTGAAGAACCAAGGGTCGTTGATAAATTCCTGGTCAATGCTCAACAAGCAAGAAGGATACTTGACAGGCTGGTTGGTTTTGAATTATCTGAAATACTGTGGCGAAAAGTAAAGGGAAAATTATCAGCTGGAAGAGTACAATCCGTAGCGGTTAAATTAATTGTAGATCGTGAGAGAGAGATAAATGCGCATGATGCCAGACCATTTTATAAAGTTGTGGCATTGTTCAAGGTGAAAAACGCACAGGGAAAATTCGTTGACCTGAAAGCAGAACTCAAGGAACGCTACTCTACCTATGAAGAGGCAGAGTCATTCCTGAATAATCATATCGGATCCAACTATACAATTACTGATATCATTGTAAAACCATCCAAACGTCGACCTGCACCTCCTTTTACAACTTCTACCTTACAACAGGATGCCAGCCGAAAGCTTTATTTTTCTGTGAACAGGACAATGTCTACTGCGCAGAAATTGTATGAGCAGGGTTTTATAACTTATATGAGAACGGATTCAACCAGTCTCAGTGAAACGGCAATTGCTACGATTGCAAATGAAGTAAAAGAAAATTTCGGAGAACGGTATTCCAAGGTTCGTAGATTTTCTACAAAAGATTCACAGGCACAGGAAGCGCACGAAGCCATCAGACCTTCATATATCAATAATACAACGATCGCTGGTGACAGGGATATGCAGAGATTATATGAATTGATTTGGAAAAGAACGATTGCTTCTCAAATGGCAGATGCTGAGCTTGAGAAAACAACGGTTACAATTCAGTCCGATGCCAATGCCAATTTTGAAGCAAAAGGTGAAGTTTTAAAATTTGATGGATTCCTGAAAGTATATATGGAATCTAAAGACGATTCAGAAGATGAAGATGCGAAAGGAATACTTCCGCCGCTTAGTGTAGGGCAGAAATTGGACCTTGATAATATACAGGCAATTGAAAGATTCACAAGGCCTCCATCAAGATATACTGAAGCCAGTCTCGTTAAAAAGCTTGAGGAACTTGGAATCGGAAGACCATCTACCTATGCGCCGACCATTACCAAGATCATGGAAAAGGAAAGAGGATATGTCACAAAGGAAAGCAGGGAAGGCGTTGAAAGAAAATACAATGTTATCACTCTCCAAAATGATGAAATATCATCCGTTCAGGAAAGTGAAATGACGGGTGCTACAAGTAATCGTCTTTATCCAAGTGATTTGGGAATGCTGGTTAGTGATTTTCTCAGTGAGCATTTTAATGAGATTATGACTTACAGTTTTACTGCGGACATTGAAGATAAGCTTGACCAGATTGCATCTGGTAAGGAAGAATGGCATAAAATGATTGAGGATTTTTATGGCCCTTTTCACGAAACCGTCGAAAAAACCATTGCTGAAGCTCAAAGAGTCAAAGGACGACGTGAGTTGGGTAAAGACCCGGAGACCGGACATACCCTGCTGGCTCAAATGACACGTTTTGGTCCGGTTGTGCAGATAGGAACCAAAGAAGAAGTTGGTGAAGAAGGCAAACCAAGATTTGCAAATCTGAAACCAGGTCAGTCAATCGAGACAATCGAGTTTGATGAAGCCATGGAATTATTCAAATTACCCATCACACTTGGAGATTACGATGGATTGGAAGTGATCGTTAATGCAGGACGTTTTGGTCCTTATGTAAAACATAATGAAAAATTCATTTCACTTGGCAGGAGCGCAGACCCGATGACAGTAACGATGGAACAAGCCATTGAATTGATTGAAGCCAAAAAGAAAGAAGATGCACCTATCGGTACCTACAAAGGGCATGAAATTACAAAGGGTAAAGGGCGATTTGGTCCCTTCCTGAAATGGAATGAACTGTTTATTAATATTCCCAAGAGAATTGATCCGGAAACTATTAAAATGGAAGAAGCTTTTGAGCTTATTGAAGCAAAAATAGAAAAGGAAGCCAATCGCTATATCCAACAATGGACCGATGAAAAAATAGCCCTCGAAAACGGAAGATGGGGACCATTTATACGTTTTAAGAAAAAGTCATTTAAACTGCCAAAGAAGGATGACGGGGAGAAATGGACTTCTGAAGAATTGAAGGAGACGCCATTGGAGCAGGTCAAAAATTGGTTAAAGGATCAGGGTGCAAAAGGTATCAAGAAATAGGCATACCAAAAAATCATTGATTTTCAAGAAGGAATTTATAGAGATGAACAGCGACTTTGCTGCTGCTGTTCCCATCTCCCAATTCGCTTCTGATCTTCTTGTAACTTTCTAGAATATTCCGGTATTTATCATCTTGAACTATTTGTTTAAATGCCACACTAAGACTCTTAATGTTAAGTTCGTTTTGAAGGAGTTCAGGAACGACTTGTTTCTGAGCGATCAGGTTGACAAGTGATATATATTCAGTATTTACCAGTTTTTTACCAATGGCAAAACTGATCGGATTTGTTTTGTAAATCACAATTTGCGGAATATTAAACAGTGCCAATTCCAGTGTTGCAGTTCCGCTGCTGACAATTGCAGCATCAATCCCGGACATCACTTCATAGGAGTTGTCAAATTCGACATCCATATGTTCAACATACTTCGGTATATGGTCAAGATAGAAGTCCTTGGGTATATGACTCAGCCCGGCAACAACGAATTGATATTGCTGATGTCTGGAAGCGAATTCTACCATTAATGGTAAATGTCTTTTTATTTCCTGCTTTCGGCTTCCGGGAAACAAGCCTACTTTTTTAACAGTAATATTTTCTTTTGTTTCACGATCTTGTATGAGATCAATTAACGGATGACCATAGTATATGCATGGCGTATCAAGATTCCTGTAGAAATCCTGTTCAAAGGGGAGTATCACAAAAAACAGATCTGTTGAAGACCTTAGAATTTTATGCCTGTTCTCTTTCCATGCCCACAATTGTGGCGAAACGTAATAAGCAAGCTTTATGTTTTTTTGTTTGGCCCATTGCGCGATTCTCAGGTTGAATCCCGGGTAATCAATCAGGATTAGTACATCTGGTTGCCAGTCAAGAATATCTGTCTTTGCAAATGAGAACATCTCCCTGATGGTGAAGACATTCTTCGCTACCTCTACAAATCCCATGAAAGATGTTTCCTTGATGGATTTTACCATTCCCGGGGACTGAAGTTCCATTTTGGGGCCTCCCCAATAACGAAATATAGCCTTCTGATCCAGTTTTTTCAATTCCTGGATGAGCAAGCCTCCGTATAGATCACCAGAGGATTCACCGGCAATAATGTAATACTTCATTTAACTGAAAAGAACTCCATAATAGTGGAATATCCAGAATCCGCAATAAATAAAACTGGCAACCAGTATACCCCGTATCAGGGCTTCATATTTCCTGGACCTAACAAACTGAACAATCGGCAGGTTGCAGGCTATGGCAAGCAATGCAATAGTTCTTTGCCTTCTTCCTGAGGTACTTGTTGTGACATCATCAATGATATCCATTTGACCTAATAAATTAAAACCCTGTTCAATCAGCCAAAACCCTATGACAGGTATTGTAGCACCTACCATTAATCCAATCCAGAAGTTATCATTGCGATTCATAATACCTGATATTTTCCAGCACTTGGTAATTGGTTAAATCATGTTGCGATGGGACGATCGAAATATATCCATTTTCCAAAGCCCACAGGTCAGTATCTTTTTCCCATTTCCCATCTTCGAATTTTCCCGTCAACCAATAGTATTTTTCTCCCCTGGGATCCACAGATTCTTTAAAGGCTTCTTTCCAATTCCCCTTTCCCTGCCTGCAGACTTTCATGCCCTTGATTTCGTCTACAGAAAGTTTAGGAATGTTGACATTGAGTAATTGGTTGCCCCTGTCCACATTATTCAACATGGTTTTAATGATCTTCTCTGCAAAATGCTGGGTTGGTCCAAAATCGGCTTCAAATGAATAGTCAAGTAAGGAAAAGCCTATCGATTTTATACCTTCAAGGCTGGCTTCCATAGCCGCAGACATCGTTCCTGAATAAATGATATTAATAGAAGCATTGGAGCCGTGGTTGATCCCTGAAACACAGAGATCTATCGTCTTATCCTTCAACAATACATGTTTTGCAAGTTTTACACAATCCACAGGTGTACCATTGCATTCGTAGGCTTCAATACCTTCAAATACATCAACCTTATTCAATCTTAAAGGGGATGTCAGTGTAATGGCGTGTCCCTGTCCGGACTGTGGTGAATCCGGCGCAACGACAAATGGTGTTCCAATCTTTTTCACCGTTTCAATGAGGGCTTTGATACCCGGCGCAACAATACCATCATCATTTGTAACCAGAATTAAAGGTTTGCTCATATTATGAATTTTCTATATCTAAACGCTAATATCGTATTATATATTAGTTTGGATAATTAAGTCTAGTGTAATTTTTATCTGAAGCTTTGAATTGTGATTACCTGCAAAGATCTGAACTATCCAATACCTATAAATTCCTGAGTCTAATATCTGAAATCTATAGTCCAGGATCTAATATCTAAACGTCTATAATTCTGCCAGTACCGTACCCGGAGATTTCACAACCTGATCCATTTCAACTTTTATATTGGCATTTAATGGAAGGAAGATATCTACTCTTGAACCAAATTTGATAAATCCCATTTCCTTTCCTTTGCTGACTTCTTCGCCTTCATTAAGATGGTTTACTATCCTGCGCGCCAGGGCACCAGCGATTTGCCGGATAAGAATTTTTCCTGATCCTGTATTATAGACTGTCGTAAAACGCTCGTTTTCGGTTGATGATTTCGGATTCCAGGCGGCCAGGTATTTTCCCGGATGATATTTTAGATATTCTACTTTTCCATCCAGAGGGTTTCTGTTGATATGCACATTAAGTGGTGACATAAAAACCGAGATCTGCCAACATTCTTCCTTCAGATATTCCGGTTCAAAGGTTTTTTCGATAACAACAACTTTACCATCTGCAGGAGAAAGGACTGCATTTGATGATACTTCAGGTATTGCCCTTTTGGGGTCCCTGAAAAATTGGAGCACAATGATCATCAGAAAAACTGAAAGCAGAATTGCCAGGTTCAATATGATGTCCGAAGCATAAAAATCGGAAAGTACAATAATAAGGGCTGTAAAGCCCGCCGTAACAAATAAGGTTGGATATCCTTGAGGATGAAAACGCATCAATTTAAAATTTCAATGATGATTAAAACAAATGGTATACAAAAGAAAAACCCGTCAAATCGATCCAGGATTCCGCCATGTCCCGGTAATAAAGAACCGGAATCTTTGATATTAATCGATCTCTTGAATTTTGATTCTACAAGGTCACCTGCAGATCCGAATAACCATACTGCCAGTCCGATAAATAGCCAGGTAGTCATGGAATATTGAGGATTCAGGCTAAAGAATATATAGCTGCAAATCAGCGTGATCATACCAGCACCTAAAAATCCTTCCCAGGTTTTTCCTGGTGAAACGGAAGGCATCAGTTTCTTTTTACCAACACTTTTGCCAACAAAATAAGCACTTGAATCACTAATCCATATCAGGATTATCATGGAGAAAAAGACAAGTTTAAAGTCTACAGCATCCCTGGAGGCCACCAAAGCGGTATAGGGAAGCGTCGTGTAAATCATACTGAATAATCCATGTCCTTTGTCAAGTAAGCTTTTCTGACCTGAAAAAAGATTAAACAACAATATCACACCGGATATCAATGCAGCATAAAGAAAGAACAGGTAATACTGGTTAAAAAGAACGGATGCAGCAAGAATCAATATTGAAACAGACAAGCTGAATATGGCAACTGGGGTTTTAAAAAGCTTGCTATGCTTTAAACCCAAAAACTCCATAGCACTTAAAAGAATGAGTATGGCCAGTAGTATTACCCTGGTAATATCATTGAATAGAAGTAGCACCAGGAATGGAATTCCAAACCCTATGGCGGTTAAAATACGTTGCTTGAGTCCTTCAGCCACAATGTTATCGTGTTCAAATGTGAACTTAGTCTATCTTTGTATGCCACAAACATAATGAGATTTTCTGATGACAAGATTAAGTGTCAATATTAATAAAGTTGCGTTGATTCGAAATTCAAGAGGAGAAAACAGACCTGATCTTCTCCAGTTTGCAAGAGATTGCGAAGCTTTCGGAGCACAAGGTATTACTGTTCATCCCAGACCAGATGAGCGTCATATCCGGTTTTCAGATCTTGAACCACTCAAAAAACTTGTTACGACCGAGTTTAATATCGAAGGATATCCATCTGAAAAATTCATCAGGAAGGTATGTGAAGTTAAACCTCACCAGGTTACCCTGGTACCAGATCCTCCGGGGGCACTGACATCGAGTGAAGGCTGGAATACATTGAAGCACAAGGATTTCCTTGTGGATGTCGTCAATGAATTCAAAAGTCATGGAATAAGAGTGTCTTTGTTTCTGGAAGCTGATCCACAGCAAGTAGAATATGCTAAAGCCACAGGAACAGATCGTATTGAATTCTACACAGGTTTTTATGCCAAAAAGTATAAGACGAATAAAAAAGAGGCCGTTGCCAATCATGTTTCAGCTTCCCGGAAAGCCTCGAGACTGGGTCTGGGTGTCAATGCAGGGCATGACCTGGATCTTGAGAATTTGCATTATTATGTTTCGAATGTACCCAACCTTTTAGAAGTAAGTATCGGTCATGCTTTAATAAGCGATGCATTATATTTAGGCATTCAAAATGTGATAGGAATGTACCTTCATCAGATCAATAGGAAATGATGTTTCCTTTCATATTAAATGTTGATCAGGACAAAAGTTAAATTTTTTAACAGTTTAGGCTTTCGCTTCTTTCAATTTTGTCTAAATTTAGTGCCCAACTAACAATTGTTCAACTAAACACTTTGTTTAACTAAATACAAATTTGTATGAAAAAAATCTTTGCTCTACTGATTTTTTCAGTAGTAACGATGGGATATGTTTCAGCTCAGAAAACTGTAACTGGAAATATATCCGGAGAAGATGGCCTCGGACTTATTGGGGCCAATGTCCTTGAAAAAGGTACCTCTAACGGGACAATCACAGATTTTGATGGAAATTTTGAATTAGCCGTTTCAGCAGATGATGCGGTTTTGGTAATCAGTTATGCCGGTTATACAACTCAGGAAATCGATCTTGCAGGTCAAAGCAATGTTTCAATTGTGATGGCCGAAGGACAAATGCTTGAAGAGGTAGTCGTGGTAGGATACTCAGAATCATCCAGGCTGACAGATGTAGCATCTGTGAGTAGCGTGAGTGCTGAAAATATTCAAAACAGACCAACACCAAATGTTTTAAGTGCTGTTCAGGGACAGATACCAGGTTTTATGACCTCAGCGAGTTCAGGTCAGCCAGGGTCAGTTCAGCAGGTACGGATTAGAGGTACAGGATCAATTACCGCAGGTCGGAATCCTTTATATGTAATTGATGGAGTTATCATGCAGACCGGATCGATTTCACAACTTGATTCCGGGGATAATCCTTCTGATATTCTATCACTTCTAAATCCTAATGATATAGCTTCCATTAATGTTTTAAAAGATGCTTCTGCTACTGCTTTGTATGGATCCAGGGGTTCTAATGGAGTTGTCGTTATAAATACCAAAAGAGGGAAGTCAGGTAAAACGGCGATAACAGTAAAAACTCAATATGGAAAAACACAGGCACAGTTTGGGAATTTCCAGTTGATGTCTCCGCAGCAGATATGGGATTACGAAAGACAGATCCTGGCAAATAGTGGTCAGACAGAAGAGCAAATAAATGGTACAAGACCAGACACGATGCTGAATAATACTTTTGATTGGCTGGATGCTGCATTTCAGACTGGAACAGCATACAATCTTGAATTGCAGGCACAGGGAGGTAATGACAAAACGAGGTTTTTTGTTTCCGGAGGATATAATTCAATTGAAGGTACACAGGTCTTTTCAGATTACAGGAGAACTAGTTTAAGGACCAATATAGATCATACAGCTAGTGACAAATTGAATTTTAGCTTGAATTTCAATACTTCTTATGCTCAGCAAATGAATGCAGTTAGTGGAAACAGGTTTCAGTCTCCGATGGCTACTTCTTTTACCACTTCACCACTTCAGGGAGCATATTTGCCAATTCTTGGAGATGAGCCTGACCCGGTTACTGGATATTATCCTTTCCTGGGTGTTTCAGATGAATTATATACTGGACTTGAAGATGGCTACTTTGGCCTGACAAATGATAACTTCCTTTACTCACTTCCTTTAAATCCTGTGGATGTTAATACGCTTCGGGTATTAACAAAATTGGATGTAAGCTACCAGATCTTTGATTTCTTGAAATTCTCACAATCTGTTAATGTTGATCTGATTACAGATGATTCAAAAGATTTTGATGATCCAACTACAAATGATGGTGAAAATGATAATGGTTCTCTGGATAATACCTTTAATCAAAACAGAGCAATTACGACACAATCATTCCTGAAGTACTATAGCAACCTGGGAGGAAGTCATAATTTGGATGCTTTTGTAGGATTTGAATATAACAGGGTTAATACAAAAGGGTTTTATGCAAGAGGTATAGGCTTTGCAGATGGAAGACTACAAACCTTGAATTCTTCTGCTGAACCACAGACTGTAACTGGGTCAATTTCCAATTATGCTTTTGTTTCATTCTTGTCTAATGTCAATTATGATTTTCTCGATAAATACCTTGTTACATTAAGTTTCAGAAGGGATGGTTCTTCAAGGTTTGGTGAAAACAACAGATGGGGTAACTTCTGGTCTGTTGGAGCAGCCTGGAGATTATCAGATGAAGATTTCTTTCCCGATAATGATGTTATACATGATGTAAAAGTAAAAGCGAGTTATGGTACAGCTGGAAATGCTTCAATAGGAAACTTCCCATCTCAGGAATTGTATGGGTTTGGAGCAGCATACCAGGGTCAACCAGGGTCAACACCTTCTCAGATTTCAAATCCTAATTTGACCTGGGAAACATCTGACCAGTTTAATGTTGGTTTGGATTTCGGACTTTTTAACAGGGTTGAAGCGACGATTGAATTCTACAATAAAGTATCAAAAGACTTGTTATTGGATGTTCCTGTTTCTGCTGTTTCAGGTTTTACTTCGGCTACAAGGAATATAGGTGAACTAAAAAACACAGGTATTGAATTAACACTAGGTGCATCGCCAGTAACAAGTAGTTCTGCCAATGGGTTTACATGGGATGTTGATTTCAATATTGGTTTGAATCAGAATGAAATTACCGCGTTACCAAATAGTGAAGATATTGACAACGGTTCTCAGATTTGGAGAGTTGGAGAACCTATCCGTACGATTTATATACAGGAATGGGCAGGTGTAAATCCGGCTGATGGTACACCACTATGGTATACAGCTGATGATGATGGAAACAGAAATGGGGTAACCGGAAATTATAATGAAGCCGGTGAGTTTGTTGTTGGTAATGCTTCTCCGGATTTTACAGCAGGCTTAACCAATACCTTCTCATTTAAAGGCTTATATCTTTCAGCATTCTTTTATACAGCACAGGGACATGAGCTTTATAATGCGTCCTTGCCATTTATGGATAGCGACGGTGTGAGATTTGGTTGGACACATGTTGTGGAAGCTCTTGATCACTGGAAAGAACCAGGAGATATTACTTCAAGACCTCAACCGCGTTCAGGTGGAAATAATAATGCAGCTGCAACATCAACAAGATATCTTGAAGATGCTTCATTTATCAGGTTGAAGCAGGCAACACTGGGTTATTCACTTCCTGCAGCAATTACAGACAAATTAAAAGTGACAAATGTAAGTGCTTATATTATGGGGGAGAACCTGTGGACTTCAACCAAATATTCAGGTTTGGATCCGGAGGCAGATGAAGATGGTTCAGAATTCTTCAGATATCCTGTGGGAAGGACCATTACATTCGGCTTAGATGTAACTTTCTAAACTAATAAATGAATTTGAAATGAAAAGTATTAAAATATATATAGTTGTTGCGCTTAGTCTGTTCGTGTTTTCTTGTGAGGATGCAATAGACTTAACACCAGCGCAATCATTAAATACAAGTGAGGCCCTGACAGATGTCGATGGTCTCAGAACTGCTCTCAACGGGGCATACAGTTCCATGCAATCAGTGGGTTATTATGGACGAGAGTACATGGTACTTCCTGAAATCGAAGGTAACCTTGTTTACCTGAGTATAACTAACTCGAATAGGTTTCTATCTGCTTACCAGTATTCATGGACCGTCCAAAATGGGGACATTGCAGATGTTTGGAACATTTGTTATCGCACAATATTAAGGGTCAATAATGTCATAAATAATATTGATGAAATCGAGGGTGATGCAACTGATAAAAATCAAATCAAAGGTGAAGCTTTGGGAATCAGGGCACTTTGTTATTTTGATCTAGTCAGATTTTTTGCTAAACCGTATACAATTGGAAATCCGGCTTCTGATTTAGGCGTACCAATTTCTTTGGAAGCAACTCTGGAAGAATTGCCAAGAAATACTGTTGAAGAAGTTTATACACAGATTATTTCTGATATAAACGAAGCTAAATCTCTAATGACAAGTTACGATGTTGGAAGATTTTCGGTAGATGCTGCAGAAGCACTCCTTGCTAGGGTCAGCTTGTACAAAGGTGATTATGCCCAGGCTGAAGCTTCAGCCAGCACTTTAATGAATGCATATGCTCTTTCAAGTAATTATGATGCCATTTTTTCAGGTCCTGGTGCAACATCTGAAGACATTTTTACACTTGTATTTATTTCAACAGAAACCAATGGGGCTGACAATCATGGAAATATTTACAATCCAAACGGATACGGAGATATTCGGGTAACTGAAGACTTGAGAAATCTTTACGAGGCTGGAGATCAGAGAGCAGATCAAATATATCAGCATACAGATGGTGAGTACTATCAGTCTAAATATGATGAACAAGATGGCATACCAGGACTGGTAAGCCCTAAAATTCTGAGAGTTGCCGAGATGTATTTGATAAGAGCAGAAGCAAGATTTAACACTGGAAACAGGGATGGCGCAGTTGACGATGTAAATGCACTTCGCGCTGCCCGGGGAGCCTCTCAAATATCAAGCCTTAACCTGATCAGAGATATCCTTGAAGAGAGACAAAGGGAACTAGTATTTGAAGGACATACAACGTTTGATTATTTCAGAAACAATGTGACTATGAACAGAAGTCAGTGCAATTCAGGATTAGAAGTTGAAGCTCCATGTTCAATCTCAACAAGTGATCACAGGTCTGTTCATCCGATTCCGAATGATGAGATTTTGGTTAATCAGAGCATGGTTCAAAACACAGGTTATTAATTCAAGAAAAAAAG
>JABDPK010000157.1 GCA_013042795.1 Saprospiraceae bacterium
GATCGACAGGATAAATGATGATTGCTTTCAAGCGGGCCTCGAATGCATGAAAGATTTCAATGCGCTTTGTAAACAACATAAGGTCAGTTCACTGACTGCTATAGGCACTTCCGCGCTCCGGTCAGCAGTAAACGGGCAGGAATTCAGAACAAGGGTGCTTCAGGAGACAGGGATTGATATAGAAATTGTATCTGGAGAGGAAGAAGCCAGGTTTATTTCACTTGGAATCACCCACCATTTGGAATCATCCGAATGCAATTATGTGATCATGGATATCGGTGGGGGAAGTGTAGAATTTATTCTCATGAATGACACAGTGAAAGCCCAGGAAATTTCAGTCAATATCGGCATCTCAGAATTGAGAGCAAAATTGAAGTATTCAGAACCAATGACCGATCAGGAATTCGCTGAAAACCAGGATCTGATCCGGCTTAAGATGGGTAAAGCACTCGATGATATCAGGAATTCTCGCCCGGAATGTATTGTTGGGGCCTCCGGCCCGTTTGAGATTATTGAAACGATTCATGGAATGAATCCGAATCCCGCTGGAAATCGCTTTGAAGCAGCAAAAATTAAATCGATTGCAAGGTCTATTGTCGGAAAGACATACGATGAGCGTTATACTATGCCCGGTATGCCGGATGAAAGGGCTGATCTCAGCCTCGAATCAATGATGCTTATCTGGCTGATGCTGGACAAGATAAATTCAATAAATACAATCGTTGTCAGCCCTTATGCCCTGAAGGAAGGGATTATTGTCGACAAGTATTTTAGGTTAGCTTAAAAAAAATGTTATATTAGTCTAAATTTGTTTTGGTATTGGGAGAATTGCTTGAAATATTATCATCGGAATGGGCTATCAGGGCCTTGATTGCTTCTTCGCTGGTCGGTCTCATGTGTGGCATCCTGGGAACCTTTATTGTTCTGAGAAACATGTCTCTTATTGGCGATGCGCTATCACATGCCGTTCTGCCGGGCATATTCTTTGCCTTCCTTTTCTTTGGATATAGTACGATAGGATTTTTTATAGGATCTACGATTGCTGGACTGATCGCAGGTATTTCTATTTCCTGGATCCAGCAAAATGTCCAGACTAAGAATGATGCCGCCATTGGTATCATCTTTACAGCCATGTTTGCAGTAGGTGTGATGGGAATATCATGGCTAAACCAAAGCGAAGGGGTACACCTTGACCTGAAGGATTTCCTGTTTGGTAATGTATTGGGTATTTCGAATGAGGATATTTACCTGACAATAGGTGTAGCCATTTACACACTCTTCAGCGTTATTCTTTTCTACAGGTATCTTTTTATTACAACCTTTCAACCGACCATTGCAGAGACGATGGGTATTTCAGCCAAAGCCATTCATTATTTCCTGATGTTGTTGTTATCATTTGCGATCGTGGCCTCATTAAGGACAGTAGGTGTTATCCTGGTTGTTGCCATGTTGATTACGCCAGCTTCGACAGCATTGTTACTATCTGACAGGTTGAAGCATGTTATCGTTTTATCAGGCCTGATTGGAGTGGTCAGTGCAGTCCTGGGTTTGGTCCTTTCTATTATATTCGAAACCACCCCTGGCCCTGCAATGACTATTGTAGCCACATTGTTTTATTTTCTAGCAGTCGTTCTGGCTCCTGAAAAAGGCTTATTGTTCAGGTATGCCCAAAGAAGGGTCGAGAAAAAACGGATAGAAAGGGAAGATGTCTTGCGGCAGGTGATCAAAAAACCACTTGATGCAGGTATGGCGATTACAGAAATTGCAGATAGGCTACAGATGAAGTTATCCTATCTCAGGCATGTGATCAATACGATGACCAGAAGCCGGCTTATTTCAACAGTGAATGGGAAAGTTGTTCTTTCCAGTGAAGGTAAAGCCAGGGCAGAGCAATTGGTTCGGGCACATCGACTCTGGGAAACCTACCAGGTCAGGCAAATGGGACTGGATAGTGACCAGGTACATGATGCGGCAGATCAGATTGAGCATTTTCTTTCCGAAGAATTATTGGACGAAATTGACAAGGAGCTCGGCTTTCCAAGCAAGGATCCGCATGATTCACCCATACCGGCTAAGCGTTAATATTTATTTTTTCGTCTTCTCACACCCCCCCTTACACTTCCCATACAAGTTCAGTGAATGATATTTGACATCAAAATTCAAGATGTCACCGACGGTATCCTTGATATTCTGAATTCTCGGATCACAAAATTCCAGGACTTTTCCGCAATCGATACATATCAGGTGATCATGTTGCTTGTAGCCGTAGGATTTTTCATAGCGGGTAAGGTTGGTGCCAAACTGGTGTTTGGTGACCAGTTCGCAGTTATCCAGCAATTCCAGGGTATTGTATACTGTCGCTCTTGACACCCTGTAATTTTGATTTTTCATATGGATATACAAGGCTTCCGCATCAAAATGGTCATTTCGGGAATATATCTCTTCCAGGATAGCATAGCGTTCAGGTGTCTTGCGAAAACTGTTGTTTTCAAGGTAGTTGGTGAAGATACCTTTAACTTCCTTGATCAATTCCGTACCTGTATTATTTTCTTCACTCATAAACTATTGTATCGGTCCTGGTAACATTGCTGATACCTTCGAGTTTCTTTATTGAATTAATAACACGTGTCATCTGGTCTTTGTTCTTGACAAAGAGACTGATTTTTCCTTCAAAGTATCCTTCTTCTCCCTGGATACTGAATGACCTGATATTGATGCCCAGGTTACTTGATATAACACTTGTGATGGCTTGTATAACCCCGGGACCTGAGTCCACCCCGATGATAGAAAGATCCACAATGAAGTTACTGGCAGCTTTGTTCACCCATTCAGCCTTTAATACCCTGTAACTGTAATTTGCCAGTAAATGTGTTGCATTCTTGCAATTGGAACGATGGATCTTAAGACCATTACCGGTTGTCAGGTAGCCGAAAATATCATCTCCCTGGACAGGGGTACAACATTTTGCCAGATGGAATTCGTACTGGTCCGCAGATTCGCCATCAACGAGGATATTGGATTTAGGGGCAATTTCCCTGGATTTCTTTTTTGTTGGTAGATCAGAGGGAGCTTGTGTACCAACGTCTTCTTTCTCCTGGATTTCACCAAGAATTTTTCCACCTTCGGTTTCAAATGTTTTGAAGTCTGGCATTTTCACCTGTTCCATGGACAGTGCATAATACAGGTCAGGCCTGTTGCTTAGACCGTAATACTTGACAAGAAAGTCTATATTCTCTTCAAATCCCAGTTTCTGGTTTTTCAATTTACGCATCAATGCCTCCTTGCCGAATTCTCCTTTTTTTCGCTTATCCTCTTTCATGGAAGAGCGAATCTTGGACCTAGCTTTTCCTGTAACAGTCAGTTTCAACCAATGCTCTGACGGTTTTTGATGTTTATTGGTCGTGACATGGATCTGATCACCATTTTTAAGTTTGTGACCCATCGGCACCAATTTGTTATTTACCTTGATAGCAGTGGCATGGTACCCGACATCTGAATGAATTTCGAATGCAAAGTCCAGTGCTGTCGCTCCTTCCGGTAGTACACGCATATCTCCGTTCGGTGTAAACACAAATACCTCTTTCTGAAACAGGTTTGATTTGAAATCATTAAGGAATTCAAGGGCATCAGTATGATTCGTATCCAATACAGCCCTGACATTATCCAACCATTTATCATATACATTATTGGAGTCCTTGACACCCTTGTATTTCCAGTGAGCAGCAAATCCTCTTTCCGCAATATCGTCCATTCTGTCAGAACGGATCTGTACTTCCACATATCGTCCTCTCGGTCCGATAACAGTGGTGTGCAGTGACTCGTAACCATTACTTTTTGGTGTAGTAATCCAGTCCTTCAGTCTTTCCGGGATAGGCTTGTAAACGTCGGTAATAATAGAGTAGATCTGCCAGCAAATACTTTTTTCTTTCTCTTTTGGAACATCGACGATAATTCTTACTGCAAACAAGTCATAGATCTGTTCAAAGGGGACCTGTTTTTTCTGGATCTTATTCCAGATTGAAGAAATGGCTTTTGAGCGACCAATAACCCGGTAATCCACATCTAGGTCATTCAGTGTGTCATTGAGAGGTTTGATAAACTCCTTGATGTAATGGCTTCGTTTACTTTCCGTATCCAACAACTTTTTGGAAATCTCGGTATATGTTTCAGTATCTGTAATTTTCATACAGATATCATTGAACTCGGTTTTAACATTATAAAGACCCAGTCGGTGGGCCAGTGGCGCATAGATATAGCTTGTTTCCGCAGCAATTTTCATCTGCTTATGCCTAGGCATGGAGTCTATGGTCCTCAGGTTATGAATCCGGTCCGCCATTTTGATGAGGGCTACCCTTACATCATAGACCAGTGAGCTCAGAACTTTCTTGAAGTTCTCTGCCTGTTTATTTTCGACATTATAGGTACCATCCAGTTTGGTAAGTCCATCGACTATCCTGGTGATCTTTTCTCCAAACATCTCCTGTATATCTTCAAGTGTTGTTTCAGTATCCTCAACAACATCGTGAAGCAGGGCAGCCACAACGGCAGTCGGGCCTAGGCCGATCTCTTCGAAACAGATCCTGGCAACTTCGATTGGGTGAAAAACATATGGTTCCCCTGATTTCCTGCGTTGAAACTTATGGGCTTCCAATATCAGATCATATGCCTTTTTAATATGGATTTCGTCTTCTTCGTTGCATTTGAAACGAACCATATTAAACAGGGACTGATACTCTTTATCAATCTTGGTATATTCTTGCTTTGTTATCGCTTTACCCCTTGGCATACAGTACTTTTGGAAGATTTAAATGTAATAATTAAATACATATTTTGTAAAGTAATTGCAGGATTATTAAAAACATTTATCTTTGCGGTCCTTTAACGCGGGTGTGATGAAATTGGTAGACATGCTAGACTTAGGATCTAGTGCTTCACGGCGTGGGGGTTCGAGTCCCTCCACCCGCACTTTTTTCAAGCCTTTTCAGTTTTTGCTGAATATTATTATCCAAAAATGAAAGTAGAGAAGACAGTAATTGACGATCTCAATGCCGAATTAAAATTGACCATTGAGAAAGAGGATTATCTTGCTGACTATAAGAACAAAATGAATTCTTATCAGCAGAAATCCCACATGAAGGGATTCCGTAAAGGTAAGACCCCATTAAGCATGATACAGAAAATGTATGGTTCATCAACCATGCAGGAAACAGTATCCAAAATCCTTTCAGATAAGATCAACGAGATCATTACCGGTGATGAATTCAATATTATCGGTGAACCACTCCTTTTGAATGAAGACAAATTACCTGTCATCAATTATCTTGACCCCGGGGATTACATTTATGAATTTCAACTGGGACTTGAACCGGTTTTCGATGTCAGGGGAATAGACGATGAGTCTGTTTATCCAAAACATAATATTGAAATTGATGATACCATCATCAATGAAGAGGTAGAGAATATTTGCAAAAGAATGGGTGTCCAGGAAAGTACCGATGACGCCATTATTGGAGAAGACCTCATCTATTTTGATATAAAGGAACTGGAAGGCGATGATTTGAAGGAAGGGGGACATGAATCGGAAGCAGTCGTCAATATCGACAAGATAAGTGAAGAATATTCAAAAAAGATCCTTGGAAAGAAGAAAGGAGATACACTGGATGTAGATATTTTCCAACTGGAGCAAAATGTAACCGAAGAATATGTGAAGAAACACTTCCTGAAACTGGAGGAAGATGAAGAAACAGAAGGACCGGGTAATATGTTCAGGGCCGAAATTGCTGATGTCGTTCGTGTCAAACCAGCAGCTTTCGACCAGGACCTCTTTGACAAGTATTTTGGTAAGGATGAAGTGAAATCCGAAGAGGAAGCACGGGAAAAGATCAAAGGATATATCGGGGATTATTTTAAAAATGAATCTGTAAACCTTTTAAACAGGCAGGTGATGCAGGCTTTGGTGGATAAAAATGAAATGGAGCTTCCTGAAGGTTTCTTAAGGAAATGGCTGACCAGGGATTCTGAAATTACAGATGAACAGTTTGATACCTTTAAAAAAGAACTGAAGTGGCGGATCATCAAGAAAAAACTCGTTAAAAGATTTGAAGTAGAGGTGAAAGAGGACGAGATATTTAATTTTTTCGTTAATGCAGTGAGAAATTATTCGCCGTATATCGATGAAGCTTCATTGAAAAACACCGTTTATTCATTGATGCAAAACAGGGAGCAATTGAATAGTGCTATCGAAAATATCAGTAGTGGCAAGTTATTTGATGCTATTAGAGAGGTAATAAAGATTGAAGAACAGGAGATTGATAAGGAGGGTTTTTATAATATTGTCAAAGAATTAAATCAAAAAGCCGATTTATCTGTTAAATAAGCAAAAAGAACATATGTCATTAACAAATGAATTCAAGAAATACGCGACACGCCACCTCAATGTGAATTCGGAGGCGGTGGATCATCATCTCAACAGGATCAATGCATTTCCTAATATTACAGGCTTTACGCCACAGGTCATAGAGGAAAGACAAATGAATATCGTAGGCATGGATGTTTTTTCCAGGTTGATGATGGACAGAATAATCTTTTTGGGAGTTCCTATCAACGATTATGTCGCAAATGTGATACAGGCACAGCTTTTGTTCCTGGAATCAACCGATCCGAAACGGGATATTCAGCTGTTTATCAACAGTCCTGGCGGTTCTGTGGTTTCGGGACTTGGGATTTATGATACTATGCAGTATGTCACACCTGATGTGACAACAATCTGTACCGGCCTCGCTGCATCGATGGGTGCCGTACTATTGTGCTCAGGGAAAAAGGGGAAAAGGACTTGTTTGCAGCATAGCCGTGTCATGATCCATCAGCCTAGTGGTGGTATGCAGGGTCAGTTTTCTGATATGGAGATCACCTATAACCTGATCAAAGACCTCAGGAAAGAGCTTTATGATATTATGGCATTGAACACAGGTCAGAGTTTTGAAAATATAGAAAAGGATAGCGACAGGGATAACTGGATGACTGCAATAGAAGCCCAGGAATATGGCTTGGTGGACGAAGTGTTAACGAGAGACAATCCACGCAAAAAAGAATCATAACATTGGCAACAAGTAAAAATAAAGGTCAGAAGTGTTCCTTTTGTGGAAGAGACAAAAGGGACACACTCTTATTGATCGCAGGAGTGGAAGGACATATTTGTGAAGCTTGTGTCGAACAGGCTTATGAAATTGTGAATGAGGAACTGGGTAATAATAAAAAATCGAGATCCAA